>VGIQ01000161.1 GCA_016867835.1 Calditrichota bacterium
TTCCGAAGTGGTTTGGCGGGTAAGTTAGCCAATGTCCGGGACCAATAACTTCGACTTTTTGATACCGGCCTTCAACGAGGCTGGAACGCTGGCAGTACTTATTGCCGGGATCAGAGAAGAGGGCTTTGCGGGTGAAATAGTGATTGTCGATGACGGCTCAACCGATGCAACAGCCGATGTGGCAAAGAGCGCAGCCGGCGTCACAGTCCTGTCACATTCAACCAATCGAGGCAAAGGTGAAGCACTCAAGACCGGCTTCAATCATTTGATTGGTCGCTCGCAAGCGAAAGAACCGAATTGGATCATCACGATGGATGCCGATCTACAGCATCTGCCGGCGAGCCTTTCCGGGTTTATCGAAGCGGCTGAGTCGGGCCGTTTTGACCTAATCATCGGTGCCCGGCAGCGATTTGGAACGGCGATGCCGCTCCATAGGCGATTCTCAAATGGCTTGACCAGTCGGTTGATGTCGCTGGCGACTGCCCGGAAGATTCAGGATGCTCAATGCGGTTTTCGCTGTATAAGGCTCGAACTCCTGCGGAGCATCAAACTATCGACGTCGCATTACGATCTCGAGAGCGAGTTGATCTTCAAAGCCGTCAGGTTGGGCGCCAGAATCGGTTGGGTTGACATACCGACTACCTATAACGGAGCCTCCAGCGGTATTCATGGAGTAGCCGACACCGTTCGATTCGTTAGATTGTTCTGGCGACACATGACCGACGCTCTCTATCGGGAGGCGGCAAATGTATCGCGCTGAGCGCGACGCAATGGTAAAGTATCAGTTGGAGAAGCGCGGTATCGCCGACCGGCGGGTGATCGAAGCGATGCGGCGCCTTGAACGGCATCACTTTGTCAGCGTCGAAGAGGAGCCCTATGCCTATGAAGACCGCCCCATCGCCATAGGATACCGGCAGACCATTTCCCAGCCCTATATCGTTGCGCTGATGACCCAGACATTAATGCTTGGAGGCAGTGAACGAGTCCTTGAAATTGGAACCGGTTCAGGCTACCAGACAGCGTTGCTTGCGTTACTTGCCAGAGAGGTTCTTACCATTGAGCGGCATCCCGAACTGACAGTAAGGGCACGCAAGCGGATTGAGGTATTGGAGATCGTCAACGTCTCATTTAAGATAGGGGACGGGACGATTGGCTGGCCTGAACTGGCACCTTACGACCGGATTTTGGTAACGGCCGGAGCGCCGAAGGTGCCGCTGCCGTTGATCAGTCAACTGGAACCGGGGGGACGGCTGGTGATTCCGGTAGGGGGGAGGCGGACTCAGGTGTTAAAAGTCGTTTCCAAGTCAATCGGCGGCGACTTGTCGTTCGAGGAACGGGGAGGATGCCTCTTTGTTCCACTGGTGGGACAGGAGGGATGGGATAGCGAATAGACTGTCAGAATGAATGATGATGACGATGATAATAGCATTATAAATGGGTGCGGTTCATCTTGTTTGTCTCCCCGCTCAGCGGGGGGACTACAGGGGGGTAGAAGTGCAACCCCATATTGCCCCTCCTTTTATTCCCCCCCGCGATGCAAGGGGGAGAAGACAAGAACTAACTGCACCAAGTAGTAAGATGAGTAATTCATACGGGATGCTTCGCTTCGAAAACAGACATATACCACCAGATGACAATACTTGTGGAGTAATTCACTTCACCAGAACTACTCTCTTTGTAGATGATCGGCCTGATGCCATATCAGGGATAGAGAGAAAGTAAGGACCGTTAGGCAAGAGGCGTCCCGACTTATCCTTCGCCTCCCAGTTAAGGAGTCCCGGGTTATTTAAAGGTAATTGCTCTACAATCCGTCCGGCCAGATCGAAGATCTGGATCTTCGAACTTGTCGGGATATGCCCCTCGATATGGATAGACAACCGGCCATTGAACGGATTTGGCCAGATGCTGACCAAACGCCAATTCGTGGGGTAAGGCGAAGGCCCGGGGTGGTCGCCAACACCGGCTTCAATGCCGAACCAATCCATTATCGACGACAGAGCGGACTCCCGGCTCGTCGTCCCGCCTTGACCGCTGATTCCCTCAAAGCCGAATGCCAGGAATAGCCCCTTGGCGCCGGAAGGCTGCGTCCATCTGACGGCTGCCACCGAATCGTGCGTCCCGGTGTAGAATGCACAGGCCACTCCGCCGTTGACAGGGCTGACGGCAGCCGTTGAGGCTTGATTGTTCGCGCCGCGATTGCCAACCAGTAGAAAGTTCATCCCCTCGAACAGATCGTCGCCGGCAACTCCGGTAACCTGTCGACGCCCGGTGCTATCAGCAACCCGGCGACTATGCAGAAAGTTGCTCATGAACTGCGAGTCGTGCAAATCGTCGACGACATTTTGACCGGTTACGAAGACATGCCCGCCACCACGATGAAAGGCCGCCAGTTCAGCCCGGTCATCTGAGGGAACTGTCCCGGTGCGGCGATTGCCGGTGAAGTAGATGATAGCCTGGAAGCCGGTCGTAAGCGATGCAATGCTTCCGCCGGTCAACCTCGTCCAGCGAATGAAGGGATAGCCTGCTGCATCGAGACTGCTCTCATAGAAGGGGCTAAACGTCGTTGCCGAGTCGTTATCGACCAGTAGAATAGGCGGCTGTTCAAATCGTAAGGACATACTATTCACCTCACCTGCACGCACCTCGTAATCTTCTATTACGCGACTGACATAGGGGAAGACCGGATCCAGTTCGACCCGGTAACGACCGGTCATCATCCTGCCGGAACCGAAGTTTCCCGGTGGAACGTGAATCTCCACCGGTGGCTCCGTAGAGTCGAGTGCGGTGTGATAGAATCGAGCCATTAGTTCAATGCTCTGGTCGCGCTCGTTGAGGGCTGAGACTTGAACCTCGGCAGTCGGCAGAGCTTCGATTCGCCAGCGAAGGGTATCGTCGCTGCGGTCGGCATCTTCCTCGTGAAGGAGGACTAATTCGAAGTTGTGACTACCCGGAGCGGGAATTTCCCAAGTTTCGTGAAGTATGACCTCGGCGGGATTCCATCCCTCGATGACGAACCGGTCTTCGACCTCAAGCGCACCGGTCAGGCGAAAAGGAACTATTAGTCGTTCCTGTGCTCCTTCGGATACGAGGCTTACGCTGAGACGCAATCCTTCGCCAGCCGGGTATGGCCGGTTGAGGCGAGGCGACAGGAGTCCTAACACTGCCGCATCGATCTGAGGCAACTGATCGAGGTTGTTATATAGACCCATCCAGGCGGTATAGGCGCTGACCCAGGATTGGTCACGGTTGTCGCGGTCGCCAATGGTTGCCGGGATGCCGCCATCGTGGTCATGATCCTGTGCGATCAGGCTGTCAACTATTGCGATGGCATTAGAAACGTATTCTCGGTTGCCGGTCAGTTGAAAAGCACTCCACCAGGCATGGGCATACCAGATGTTCCATGAGTTGTTCCACTCTCCGCGACCGGCAAAGATATCCATCTGTTCAAGGCGGGACACCGCCCACTCGCGCGTGTCGTCAGGCCGGTCAAAGCCGAGGGAGTTGAGGACCCCCCACATAGCCGTCCCGCCGCAGAGAGCCCATATCTCATTGGCATTGAGGCGGGCTGGTCGAGCGTCGATCCAACCTATCACATCTGTCGCAATTTCAAGCGCCGCATTGCGATAGTCATCGTTGTTAATGTTCTCCGCAAACAGAAAGAGCGTTCCGGCGGCCCATCCGGCGACCAGCGGCATGAGGCGATCTGCATGGTCAGGAGTGAACTCCGGCGTGAACTCGACGAGGTGGTCGGCGCATTGAATGGCATACTCAAGTCGATCGTTGCCATAAACTTCACGATATGCCATCTCTGCCATTATGCCCCAACCGGCATTATGCAAGGCATAGAACTGACCGGGAGGCGACTCCCGCCAGGCCGGGAATCGCGTGCAATAGAGCCAGGCGGCTTCGATGTTCGCCCGATAGCGATCCGGGTCGTCGAAGAGCAAGCCGTAGAGCGACCATACCCGAATCGCCTCCTGTGTGTTATCGGTCTCAACAATAGCCCAGAGCGCGTTGTCCTCGCCCTCGTGCAGACCACCGAAGTTGGCATCTTCGGGATCCGATTCCTGCATTCTGGTCAGAAATTCACAGGTGGCAAGGAACTGGCCATAATAGTTGCCTGGGTCGCGCCGAGGTAGTTGTGGTCTGTGAGGCTGCAGACGGTCAAGCGGTGAGTCGATCGGCCAGAGGCGGTCAATGGAGTCTATCTGTGGTGTGGTAGCAATAACAAGTGATGGGACAGCAAGATGAAGGACGATTGAGAACGCGATATAGAAAGGATAGGTTTTCACGTCATAAGCCTCGCGAAAGGGAGTAAGGAGGAAGATCGGATGCCGGCAAGAACGCTTGCGAAGTAAAGGCAATAAAATGTCCGATAAGATATATTATGTTAAGTATTGTATGGAGTGACTTTGGCGATTAGACGACGAAATTGAC
>VGIQ01000162.1 GCA_016867835.1 Calditrichota bacterium
GCTTTATCGACCAGTTGACCGATTTCGAACCGGGAGTTGCCCGGATCCTCGACCATTACGCGCTGCGCCATCTGCCGATTATCGCGGATCAGGCGTGAGTAATCGACCGTGTCGCCTTCAAGATACATCGTATCGCCCGGGTCTTCAACGCGCACTTTCTGCATCATTTGGCGCACGATCACTTCGATGTGCTTGTCGTTGATCCGAACACCCTGCAGGCGGTAAACATCCTGAATCTCATTGACGAGGTATTCCTGGACCTTGTTGGGCCCGAGAATCTGCAGGATGTCCTGGGGCGAAACAGCGCCTTCGGTAAGCCGTTCACCGGCAATGACGCGTTCGCCGTCATGAACCAGGAGGTGCCGTCCAATCGGGATCTGGTAGCGTTTCGGCTCGGCGTTGTCGGACGGGTGCACGGTGATCTCGCGGACGCCGCGGCGCAACTGGCCGAACTTTACGATCCCGTCGATCTCGCTGACGACAGCCGGCTCTTTTGGCCGGCGAGCCTCGAAGAGTTCGGCGACGCGCGGCAGACCGCCGGTGATGTCCTTGGTCTTGGAGGACTCGCGCGGAATCTTCACAAGCGGATCGCCAGCCTTTACCATCTGGCCCTCATGCACCATCATCAGAGCACCGTTGGGAAGAATATACTGCCCCGATGAGTGGCCGTGCGCATCGACGACGTGGATGTGCGGATTCAATTTCCGGTCTTTCGACTCGATGATCACTTTCATCCGCTGGCCGGTCGTTTCGTCCACCGACTCCTGGAAGGTCAGGCCCTCCTTGATGTCGTGGAACTCGACCCGACCCGATTGGGCTGCGAGGATAAAGCCGGAGAATGGATCCCACTGAAACAGAATTTCACCGGAGCGCACCAGCGTGCCATTTGCCTTCAATATCACCGCACCATAGGGTACCGCGTAAGTAGCGACCATCACCCCCTGTTCGTTCACCAGTTTGATGACGCCGTTCCGACGAAGGGTGATAAAGGTGCCGTCATCGCGTTCGACCGATTCGATGTTCTCAAACAATACTTTGCCATCGCCTTTGGCAGCGACCTGCGACTCGGCTGCCAACAGCGACGCCGTTCCTCCGATATGGAAGGTGCGGAGGGTCAACTGGGTGCCCGGTTCGCCGATCGACTGCGCTGCCATCACCCCGACTGCTTCACCGATATTGACCAATTTATTGTTGGTGAGATTGACGCCGTAGCACATAGAACAGATGCCGCTGATGGTCTCGCAGGTCAAAGCCGAGCGGATCCGCACCCGTGCGATGTTTGACCGGCCGATCAATTCGGCTTCGTGCTGACCTATCATGGTGTTAGCCGGCAAGATCAAACTACCGCTGATCGGTTCGAAGAGGTCTTCCGCGGTTACCCGCCCAATAATGCGGGCAAACAACTGCTCGGTAACTTCCTCGCCTTCCTTTGCTGCTTCGACGATTATGCCTCGCATCGTGCCGCAGTCGCGTTCAGTGACGATCACGTCCTGTGCCACATCGACCAGACGTCGGGTCAGGTAGCCGGCATCGGCAGTCTTGAGCGCAGTGTCGGCAAGTCCTTTGCGTGCGCCGTGGGTCGAGATGAAGTATTCGAGGACTGAGAGGCCTTCTTTGAAATTGGCGGTGATGGGCGATTCGATGATCTCGCCCTTTTGCCCGGTCATCGTCTTCTGTGGCTTGGCCATAAGGCCGCGCATCCCGGCTAGCTGACGAATCTGTTCCTTGGAACCGCGGGCACCCGAGTCAGCCATCATAAAGAGCGGATTGAAACCGGCCTGCGAGTTGCGCATATGTTGGAACATCGCCTCGGCGACGTCTATCGTCGTATGGGTCCAGAGGTCGATGATCATATTATAGCGCTCGCCGTCGGTGATGACGCCCATCTCATACTGAGACTGTATTTCTTCGACCCGCCTCATCGCTTCCTGAATCAACCTATCCTTCTCTTGCGGCACTTCGACATCGGAGAGCGATATTGAGAGTCCGCCGCGTGTTGCGTGACGGAAGCCGAGCGCTTTCAGTTCGTCGAGGAACCTCGCGGTGCCGTCAAAGTCAATCAGATTAAAGACGTCCGATACAATTTCCTCGAGCCGTCGCTTGCTCATCAATTCGTTGTAGAACTTCCGCTCACGCGCCGGGGCTGGCAGAATCTCGTTGAAAAGCAATCTTCCGACCGAGGTCGTTACCAGTTCACCGTTCAAACGCACCTTGACAGGAGCGTGAATCGACACCTTTCCGGCACTGTGCGCTATGATCGCTTCGCGTGGACCGCTAAAGATCATACCATCACCTTTGGCACCGGGGTGCAACTTCGTGATGTAGTAGCAGCCGAGGACAATGTCCTGCGATGGAATCGCGATCGGGCGGCCGTTAGCCGGATGAAGGATGTTACGGGGTGCCAACATCAACAGGCGCGCTTCGATCTGGGCTTCATAGGAAAGCGGCACATGGACCGCCATTTGGTCGCCGTCGAAGTCGGCATTGAAAGCGGCACAGACGAGCGGATGGAGCCGGATCGCCTTACCTTCGATCAGACTCGGCTGGAAAGCCTGAATCCCGAGTCGGTGCAGGGTTGGAGCACGGTTGAGGAGAACGGGATGATCCTGTATGATCTCCTCGAGCAGTTCCCAGACGATGTCGAGTTTACGCTCGACCATCCGCTTGGCGGACTTGACGGTCTTGGCATAGTCGCGCTCGATCAGTTTGCGGATCACAAAGGGCTTGAAAAGTTCGACCGCCATATGCTTGGGCAGGCCGCACTCGTGCAGTTTCAACTCCGGACCGACGACGATCACCGACCGGCCGGAATAGTCCACCCGCTTGCCGAGGAGGTTCTGGCGGAAGCGTCCCTGCTTACCCCGGAGGTTGTCGGATAGTGACTTGAGCGGACGGTTGCCGTCGGAGCGCATCGCCACCGACTTCCGACCGTTGTCGAAGAGCGAATCGACCGCCTCCTGCAGCATCCGCTTTTCGTTGCGGAGAATCACGTCCGGGGCGTTGATCTCCAGCATCTTCTTAAGGCGGTTGTTGCGGATGATAACGCGCCGGTAGAGATCGTTCAGGTCCGAGGTGGCGAAGCGCCCGCCGTCGAGCGGCACCAGCGGTCTCAGGTCAGGCGGGACGATCGGGATTGTCTTCAGGACCATCCACTCGGGACGGTTCTCATCAGGACCGCCGTTCAGGAGGAAGGCTTCGATGATGCGCAGCCGTTTGATGAGGTCGGCCTTGCGCTGCATCGAGTTCTCGAAGGCGATCTGGCGTCGGAAGTCATACGACATCCTGCGCAGGTCGAGCCGGTTCAGAAGCGTTGCAACTGCATCGCCGCCCATCTTGGCGATGAACCGATTGGGATCGTTTTCGGGCAGGGCACGGTTTTCGGGTCCAAGGGTCTCGATAACCCGGTTGTATTCGGCTTCGCTTATGACCTTGCCGGCTTCGAGTCCCGAGAGACCCGCCTGAAGAATGACGAATTCTTCGTAGTAGATTATCTTCTCGAGGTCGCGTCCGTTTAGGCCGAGCAGATTGCCGATCTTCGAGGGGAGCGATTTGAAGAACCAGATATGGACGACCGGGACGGCCAGTTGGATGTGGCCCATCCTCTTGCGCCGGACGTCCTTCTTGGTGATCTCGACTCCGCAGTTATCGCAGATGATTCCTTTGTAACGGATTCCGCGATACTTGCCGCAGAAGCATTCCCAGTCCTTGGTCGGGCCAAAGATGCGTTCGCTGAAGAGCCCGTCCTTCTCCGGCTTGTAAGAGCGGTAGTTGACGGTCTCCGGCTTGGTCACCTCGCCGTGCGAGCGCGTCAGGATCAAGTCCGGCGACGCCAGGCCGATGGTGAGGCGGGTGAAATGTTCGGTCTCTAACTCGAAGTTCTTTTGGGCAAATGCCACTGAGGGATACTCCCGGTTCAGTTTCCTGCTTTTCCTTGCTTTTCAATCCTTAACATCGATTGCCCTCACTCCAACTTCACATCGAGTCCCAGCCCCATCAACTCGTTCACAAGGACGTTGAACGATTCCGGCACTCCCGGCACCGGCAGGATATCGCCCTTCACAATCGCCTCGTAAGAGCGCGATCGGCCGTCCACATCGTCGGACTTGACGGTGAGGATCTCCTGAAGGGTATGTGCTGCGCCATAAGCCTCGAGCGCCCAGACCTCCATCTCCCCAAACCGCTGACCGCCGAATTGCGCCTTCCCACCCAGGGGCTGCTGGGTGATGAGCGAGTAGGGTCCAATAGAGCGGGCGTGGATTTTGTCCTCGACCAGATGCGACAGTTTCATCATATAAATCGTCCCCACCGTGACCGGCTGGTCGAATAGTTCACCCGACTGCCCGTCGAAGAGCGGCGTCTTGCCTGAGGTCGGCAGCCCGGCTTCGGCGAG
>VGIQ01000163.1 GCA_016867835.1 Calditrichota bacterium
TTTGGAACGGTTCATCTGAATGATGGAAGAAGCCGGGTTGTCGCCTTCGACCGGGAGGGCAATCTGGGCGGCGGCTTCGGATTCGATTCACCGATCGAACTCACGGTCAACCTTCCGATCGCTTTCTCTCCTGATGATAGTCTCTTCTACTTCACCGAGCGCGGGCGGGACATTTACGAGTATTATCGAGATGACTTCGAGGTTACCCAGCACTGGTCGGTGCGCCAGCCGGGTGAGGAGAACAACCCCCTCGGAATGACCTGGAACCGCCTCGATCCGGACGGTATGCCGCTATACGTAACCGACCGCATCGGTCCCAACGGGCAGGGTCGCTCTACCATAAGACTCATCAAGACCGATCCGGTTACGCACAGATCGATAGTCTGGGGCCAGTTAATGACCGATGACCCGGCGATTGGGACGAATGGAATTACCGTTATTGCCGATCCCCGTTACGACCGCAACCATATGCTTCTGGCCTACATTAAGAACTACTCGGGACGGGACAGCATCCGGGTTGTTGAGATAGGACCACAGGTCGCTTTCCTGCGGGGGCGCGGCTTAAGTATTTTACAAAGCATCGTTCCGCCCGATTCGACCCGCCATATAGCGATGAACTTCGACGCTCGCAACTGGCCCGAGGCTGCTTACAGATTCGCAGTCCGGATTCAGCACAACGCCCTCGGGCCGGACGTCCTGATTCCGGTAACGTTCGTCGTCGATCGCAACTCCAGAGTCGAAGATGTTGACCTCCTGCCGGTTGAGTTCGGCATCGAGCGCCTCTTCCCGAATCCCTTCAATGCCGGGCTTCAGTTGGCAATCAACCTGCCCGATGCGAGTGACGCCACATTGCGTCTCTATGATATAACGGGCCGGGAGATCGACGTCCTCTGGACCGGCCGCGGTGCCGGTCGCATCCAGATTGCTTATCAAGGCGGTCATTTGGCGTCCGGAATCTATCTGGTCGCACTCGAGTCGGCCGGTCGCAGCGACCGGCGCAAGGTTCTACTCATCCGGTGAGGACGGACTCCAAATCGGCTGTTCACTCCACACCCAGTATTTATCGGAGCGCTCTTGAGCCCGATCTTCCGCTCAATTCTCCCCATCTTCCTGCCGGTTCTGGCTATCGCTCAGGTCGTCATTCGCCCGGGCGATATTCCGCGCCAGGGAGGGACCTTTGCCGACTATTGGGCTGCGACTGATACTACGGACGGCATAGCAGTCGATCCCGGGCAAGCAGGCGAAGACCGCTTCTGGGACTTCTCCGACTACCAATTCGACACTATCGAGCGCGACTCGCTCCTGGACCGCGAGGATGCGCCTTCCGCCGAGGCTTTCCCGACCGCCAACCGTATTGTGCGCACTCTCGCCGGAGCCCCCGGCGATCTTTTCGCCAGCGATCTACAGTATGAGGCCGTTACCGACAGCGGTTGGTATCTGCTCGGCTTCGACGGCGAAGGCTTTGGCGGCGAGCCTATGCCGGTTGTCTTCCCGAATCCGCCTGAAATGCTCGATCTCCCGGCAGAGTATGGAGCCGCGTGGGACATCGGCGCCCGATTCGAAATCGGATTTCCGGCTCCCGATACACTGGCCGCTCTATTCGACTCGGTCTATATTCGTCTGACCCTTGGTGGTGACTCGGAACTTGACGCCTGGGGGACACTCCGTTTCAGCGGTGGCGATATGCCGGTACTGCGTCAACGGACGACTCTCGGCGGCCGGATAACGGTTGTTGGGACACGGGTCATTTTCAATCGTCGTGTCGAAGTCGAACTGCCCTTCGGCTTTGAGATACCCGTCTCGATAGCCTATCGCTTTCTCAGCCCCGGAGTCGGCGAAATCGCCAGCATCACTTCGTTGCCAGGCGAGAATGACCCTGACTTCCAAGTCGCCGGGAGCATTCGAGTCCGCCGGGTGATACCCGCACTTGCCGTCGATGAGCCTCTGCTTGCATTTGGCATCGTCCATCCCGGAAACGCCGGCACCGGCACTCTGCACATCGCCAATCGTGGCGAAGGCGCCGGTCGGATCACAGAAGTCACTTTCTCGGGCGGTCTCGGATCGGAAATCGAACTCCTGACCCCCTTGCCCGTCATCGTTCCGCCCGATAGTTCAGCCCGGCTCCGTTTCCTCTGGTCGCCTCAAGTTGAGAAGTCGCTATTCCCCGAGCGCGTTTTCCTTCATCATAACGACCCCGAACTGGAGAACCCGTTATCGATCCCGCTTCAAGGCGCAACACCGGACTATGCTGCGGTGCCGGATGAGACCGCCCCGGTTCCGACCGGACATTTGCTCGAAGCCTTTCCCAACCCCTTCAACGGACTTCTCACGATCCGCTTTTCAGTTCCGACTGCCGGGATTGGCAATCTCCTAAAGCTAACCGATGTCAACGGACGGGAAATCGCGCAGCGCAGATTGCCTTTTTCAATCGGCATTACTGCTTTCGACCTCCATGACTACCCCGCCGGACTCTACCTAATCGAACTTCGCTCATCCGGCACATCCCTAATCCGTGCCGTCTATCTGGTAAAGTAACGTGACCACCGGACATGCCGCGCACCGCTTGACGGCTACTGTCCTGCTTCTCGCACTCGTCGCCACACCGCTCACTGCCGAAGACCTCGACTCCCTTCTACGCAATCAAGGTCTTAGGGCCGGCCCTTATGCCGAAGCCCTTTTCGGCCACTTGAACAGCCGATGGCTTATGACGCAACCTTTGGCAACTCAGATTACTTCAAACTATCCGATTACCGCTTCCTGCTTGCCAATCTGCCGCTTGCCGATTTGACTTGCCTTGAAGCCGAAGACCTCATCGAAAACGTCAACCTCGCTCGCAATGCCCTTGACCGGATGCCATGGGGAGCGTCTATCCCGCCCGATCTTTACGACCACTTCATTCTGCCGCACCGTGTCTCGCAAGAGCCTTTCGTCAAATGGCGACGCCTCTTCCTCGACGAATTGGCGCCTCGCGTCGAAGGCCTTTCGATGCCGGAGGCGATCCTTGAGGTCAATCACTGGTGCCACGAAAAGGCGACCTATCGTCCGACCGACGGTCGGGATCAAGATCCCTTAACAACCATTCGTTCCGGGTACGGGCGTTGCGAAGAGGAAATGATCCTGACCATCTGCGCGTTGCGGGCAGTGGCTATTCCAGCCCGACAGTGTTACACCCCCTATTGGGCTCATAGCGACGATAATCACGCCTGGGTCGAGGCTTGGGCGGATGGACAATGGTATTACCTCGGCGCTTGTGAACCAGCACAGAGCCTCAACTCCGCGTGGTTCAGTAGTCCTGCACAGCGCGCAATACTCATCATCTCAACCGCATACGGAGATTATACCGGTGACGAACCGGTGCTTCGCCGTTACGGTCGCTCGACTGCCATCAACTCGACTTCAGTTTATGGGCCGGTGAAGCAACTTCAGGTTGTCTTGCTGGATCGAAAGGGCCGCACCTTGCCAGGCGCAAAAGCGGTCTTCAGCCTCTGGAACTACGGCACTTTAATGCCGGCGACGGCCCTCACTTCTGATGCTAATGGCCATCTGACCTTGATCAGCGGCATCGGCGACTGGTTTGTAGCCGTGCAGGTGAATGAACGAATGGCGTTTGCCCATGTCGAGGGCTCCACCGAGTCGCTGACCCTACGCCTGACAGCCAAAGAGCCGGATGACTGGTCGGGCGGGTTCTGCTATCAGCCGCCTCCTGCGGCAAGCGCTCCCTCAGCGGACATTATCTCCGCCGAAGGTGAAGCGCGCGGCATCATCTCACCCGAGGTTCGCGAACGTGCCGACAGCCTCTTTAGGACTCGTTTGACTCGCGAAGACTCGCTTAGGGAGACTTGTCTTTGGCCGCTCCGTCCGAACTTCGGCGACGATCCCGGATCGGTTTATCTTAAGCCCGACTCCGCCCGCTTTTGGAGCGATCCGGCCTTTGCAAGTGTTGACGATACACTCCGCGACGTCCTCTTGCAGAGACTCCTCGACGCCCGCGGAAACTGGCTCGCCATCTATGATTTTCTAAACGGGAAGGGCAGGGAAGGGGCCGATCCAGCACCAAGCTTCGATCCGCTCCGTTGGGAGGTCGTCAAGCGGCTTACCCCCAAGGACTTGCTCGACTGGCCTGGTGAGCCTTACGAGGTGACAACGACCCTGGACCTCGCATCCGATGATGGCCATCTGAAATCTCATTTGGCCTCCCTCGACTCCGCAGCCCGTGAGCGTTTCCTCGACTTCGTCCTGCCGGTGCGCATCGACGACGAACCAGCCTCCGGTCGCAGGGAACGTTCTCAACTTGCGTCGTTCTTGAGGAAGGAA
>VGIQ01000164.1 GCA_016867835.1 Calditrichota bacterium
TCCTGCTCCCGCTCCCACCTTTGTCATTCCCGCGAAGGCGGGAATCCAGACTCGTCTTTGTATGGCGGCCTCTCTGGATTCCCACTTTCGTGGGAATGACGATCCTTGCATTGAGGCACTGCCGCACCGCCCGCCAGGCTGCTTCCGGCAGCCATGCCGCCTCATCGATCCAGACCCGGTTCACGTGCAGCGACCGGAAGGCTTTGCCATAGTCCCCGCCCGGGCGGAAGTAGATCGTCGTCCCTGAGATGAAGGTCGCCTTGAAGTAGGGCTTGCGGGTGATCGCCGGGTGATCCGCTCGTCCTTGAGCAATAGCCGACATCAGATCGGGATTCTCGCCCAACTGAAACTCGAACTCCTCGATCAGCGTGTCCAAGTGCCCTTGATGCGGCGCCGCCACCAACCCGCTGCCGCCCTTGGTCGTGAAGGCATAGTGCAGCACATCGGTGACGATGCAGACCGACTTGCCGACATCGCGCCCGTCCTGATGGACGATCTGCTTGGCCTTGCAACGCAGGTCGTCCTTCTGGTGCGGCCAGTAGGCGCGGGGGCTGCCGTCCCGGTTACGCAGGAGAGCTCGCCCCACGCGACTGGGTCTCTCAGGATCGCCGTTAGTGCTTTCTGGTTACGCTTCGAGAGCGAACCTAAGTCGAGCCCGGGAACGTTTTGGACTTTTTCCCCCGCCGCAGCAAAAAAAACATTACCCCCTTGACTTGTGAAACAAAACACTAACTTGCCATTGTTCAGGGTAGGGAGGATTCTATGGTCGCCCATTGGCGGCCGCTCCTTGTCCTAACACGCAAGTCGCAAGGAGAACGCCATGAAGAGCGCACAACACATCACATCTGCGGTCCTCATCGGGTTGCTGCTGGTCGTCCTCGTGCCTGGCTTCGCCGTCGCGCAGGCATATGACCTATTCTTCGTTCCAAATTCGGAGTTCGAACGGAATTTGGACGGCTGGTTCTTCATATTCGTGGAGAACTCGGAAGTTGACAACAGGATGGGAACGGCATCCTGGTCAGCCCAGTATGGCGGAAGCTTGCATCTGACGGCAAGCGGACAGCCGCTGGGCAGCGCCGGTGTGGCGGCAGGCATCAATACTTTCCTCTGTCCTGGAGACACGATCATCTGCCGTTATACTATGCCAAGTTCTGGTCAGATTCACCTGAATTTGGGTGGCACTATACGACCGGAGTGGAGCCAGTCGGTTAGTTCCCGGGCGACAGGAACCCGGGAATTTGCGATGGTCATCAATAAGGTGTATCTACCCGGGACCCTATTTGGGGTTCATTTATCCGCTTGGAACGACAGTCCTGAGGCTTGGATTCACAGCGTAAGAATTGGCCGAGGCGGAGGGGAGTGGTTAAGAGCTCCCGGCAGCGGATACGAACCCCCCCCCATTCCCTCGCAAAGCCTTCTCAATCCTCCCTTCCCCAACCCCACCAATGCCGGCGCACAGATCAAGTTCAATCTGGTGAGACCCTCCAGCGCCGCAATGCGCATCTACGATGTCCAAGGGCGTCTGATCAGGGATTTCTCAGCGAAGCCCTATGGCGTTGGCGAGCATACTGTGGTCTGGGACGGAAAGTCGGACAGTGGAATGCCGGTAACCAGCGGGACTTATTTCTATGAACTGGAAGCCGACGGACAAAGGCATCTCAGGCAGGCTGTCATCTTGAAGTAGATAAGCCGTCCCGACTTGGGCTGTCAGCAAAGGATCAGCCCGAGGCTTGCACAAGGCGATTTGTGTGCAAGCCTCGGGCAATAGCTATTTTTGACCGAATGGCGCGGTTTCATCGTTGTTAGATGTCCCGCGCGGAACAACCACTTTCACCTCGCCCTTGCAAGGGGTCGGTCGCTTTGAAAAACGGCTTTGCAAGGCAATCGCAAAGCCTTTCAAAAGCCGCGAAACGACGTCGCATAGGTCGCTGTCCCGCGGCGTGGATCTCTTTATCCGGTCGCACGCGGGCTTGCCTGAAAGGTCGCATACGCGACCGTATGCGACCTTTCCCGCCCCGTCGACCGCGACCCCGTAAAGACTTCCGGCTGCCAGCCTCCCGACCTATGCGACCTTTTATTTGGGCTTTGCAGATAACCCTCCGTCCCGCCTGCGACGATGACAGATCGCCCACGCCGCGACGCCAATACCTGCCGATGAACCACTCGGCCTCGCCTCCGAACGTCGCCCACGTCGCGTTTGTGCGCATTGAAACTCTGTCGAGTGGGAAGGTCTGCAGGACTGCCCTTGCAATCAGATTTGATTCGTATTATCTTATGAGTCGTAAACACATCGTATCTACAATGGGAGAACATATCATGACGAAGAACCTCGTCAAACACGGCAACAGTTGGGCTCTGGTGCTCGACAGGCCGATAATGGAATTGCTGCAATTCGAGCCTGAAACTCCATTGGAGCTGATCACCAATGGCGATGTCTTGGTGGTGCATCCAAGGCGCGACCCGGAACGACAGAAGCAATTCAAGGTCGCACTGGGCAAGATCAACCGGAAGTATGGCCGCACATTGAAACGGCTGGCCGAATAGTCGATGGAGATCAAGTTTCTCGGCATCGATGAAGTCCTCGAAATCCACCGGGACCAGATTCAGCGTTATGGCGGTATGGACGGTATTCGGGAGCCTGAGTTGCTTGAATCGGCAATTGCGATGCCGATGGCGCAATTTGGCGGCGTCTTCCTGCACCCTGACCTGTTTGCAATGGCTGCCGCCTATCTCTTCCACATCGCGCAAAATCATCCGTTTGTCGACGGCAACAAACGAGTGGCAACGGTGGCGGCACTGCTCTTCCTGATGCTGAACGGCAAGGAAATCACGGCGACCGAGCAAGACCTCGAAGAGATGGTGATGAGCGTTGCCCGGGGAGAACTCGGCAAAGAGGGGATCGCCGCCTTCTTCGCGGGCAACACCACCGATTCGGTTAAGTAGCAGGCGATTCACCTTCAGTTCTCCTCCTCAATTTCCGCGTCTTCCGCTTCGTCGAAGGCGCCGCCCGCCAGCGCCCTAACCTCCTGACCGCCATCCAGTTCCTGTCGTCTCCGGCTCGCCCTTTCAATCAAGTCCAGCGCCCACTGCGCCGGCGACGGCAGGTTGACGTCCGTCCCCTTCCGAGCATGCCTGGTGATCTTCAGCGCTGGATCAACGTCTTGGACAGGAAGTCGACGCTGCTGGGCTGGGCGTCGCCTTCGATGGCTCGCTGCAGCCTGATGAAGACCATTCCAGCAGTGACAGCGATGGCATAATCTGCCGACTCATTCATATCGGGAATGTCTTTCTTCAATCCCGCCATGAAATTGTCGAACATCTCCACCTCGCCCTCCTTCAGGAAGCGGTCAACGAACGCCCCGTGAACGAGTGCGTTAAGATTCTTCTTGGGAGCGCCGCCAGAATTCTTAGAATTCGCGCCGTGCATCCTGCAAACATCAAAGCCTTTGACAGCCACGTTCTTGCATCTCTCACCGGAGAGTTTGCTCTTTGCTTTGCATTGTTTCGCTGCCTTATTGAATGCCATTAGTCCACGCTTATGCCCACAGGGTTATCTCCAGCAGCCAGAAGCGGCGCGGGGAGGCGTTTTCGCGGTCTAAACTGTAAGGTTACCATGGACTATTGTATCATTCTCGTCATGTGGCGGCAGCGTCCTTATCTTTCAGCCTTCCAGCCTGTCCCATCGAATGAGGCGAAAAATGAACTGGGGGAACTGATCGGCTGCCACCTTGATTTTGACGTTTGCGTCTTCTTCCATAAAGCCCTTGACCTCGTGGAACTCGATGGCGCCGTCGGGCAGCATCACTTCGAAGTCCGGTTTGAAATAGGTCTTGTCGGCCAACTTCAGGTTGTGCCGTTCATAGGCGAAACTGTGAATCTCGCCTGCCAGCTGGCGTTTGCGAAGATGATTTGCATAGCGGCGCTCAAGGTTGTTCATGCCGCCTTTCGCAGCGATGCTGCCACGGGCACGAATTTGGTGGCGAGGAATGTTCATAAGCCGCACCCTTCTTTAGGCCGATAGAACACACTCCGTTCTGACCTCTGTGAAGGTCGATCAGGCCGGGCGAATTTCGTCAGAAACCGCCGAATTATGGCAGAGAGTCTTGTCATAATTATCTCGTTAGTATATAAAGAGATAGATATATATTTTGAATTATTGAATTATGTGTATTGTCTTGTCAACGTGTTTACAATCAAGCAGCTTTTGGAGCCGCGATAAGTCGTTCTGCTGGGGTGCAGCCGTTTAGTCTATAGCCCTGATGCGGGC
>VGIQ01000165.1 GCA_016867835.1 Calditrichota bacterium
ACGTCGTCACGGGATTGGTCAAGAGCCTGGTCTTTGCCTGGCTTATCGTAGCGCTGGCAGCGTTTTACGGATTGCGAGTTAAGGGTGGGGCGGAGGCGGTAGGACGGGCAACGACGGCGTCCGTCGTCGCTTCAATCTTTGCCGTTATTGTAGCGGATGCGGTCCTGGGGCTGCTGTTTTACCTGTAATATGAATCCCATGAAACCTCAACCAGTGACTACCTTCTGATCGTCCCGTTGGCCGCCCTAATCTTCAGAATGCGATCTGCAAGAAGGTCATCTATCTCTGCCAGCACCTCCGGCTCGATTGTCCATCCTGACCCGCCAACATTCTCCTCCACCTGCGCGGCACTGCGCGCTCCCACAATGGCGCTGGTGATTACCTGGTCCCGAAGCACCCACGCCACCGCCAGTTGACCTGCCGTCCGACTGTAGCGGCTCGCGAGTTTCTTCAGTTCTGTTGCAAAGCCTAAATTGATTGCGAGATTCGGCTCGCGAAACTCGGCAGACCGACGGCGCCAATCGTCCGGCGCCACACGAGCCATATCAAAGCGGCCAGTCAACAGCCCGCATTGCAAAGGGCTGTAGGCAATCACACCGATATTCGATTCGCGGCAATAGCCGAGAATCTCATCCTCGACACCTCGTCGGAGCATCGAGTAAGGTGGCTGCAGCGATGCGATGGGACGAACCGAGACCACCCTGCGCAACTGAGCCACATTGAAGTTTGAGACTCCGCCGTAACGCACTTTGCCGGTTGCGATTAGCCGCCCTATCGCCTCCCACCCTTCATCAATATGCGCTTCGTCATCGGGCCAGTGTATCTGGTAGAGGTCGATATGATCGGTCTGCAACCGGCCAAGACTCGCCTCGCACTCACGAATGATCGAATCCGCCGCAAGGTAACATGAAGTCTTACCGCTTTCATCCCAGATCAGTGAGCACTTCGTCGCGATAATGATGTCTTCACGTTTGCCTGCCACTGCTTTGGCAACCAGTTCTTCGCTATGGCCAAGCCCATAGACGGCGGCAGTGTCGATCCAATTGATTCCGAGGTCGATTGCCCTCTCAATGGCTCGAACCGCCTCGTCGTCATCCTGTGCGCCCCATCCGAAGGTCCAGGCGCCGCCAATGGCCCATGCACCGAAGCCGATTTCAGTGAGTTCAAGCGAAGTTGTCCCCAACCGACGTTTGTTCATTAGGGAGTCTATTCCTGGACGAAGAAAATGGACTATAGATGCAGTGTTATCGGCTGACCTGGTTGTCTGCCATAGAACTTATCCATTGCTACCCGGTGAGCCTCATAGCCCGGACGACCCATCAGTGCATAGGTCGCGACTTTGCCAGCCTCGACACCGGGTTGGTCGAGTGGATTGACCCGGTAGTAACCGCCGGCATAAAGCGTCGCGGCTTCGAGGAGATACATTAGTGATCCGATATGACGTTCGTCGATATCGTCGATCTCGAGGTTGATGACCGGACGTCCGGCCTGCGCCAGAGAAAAGGCTGTCGCCCGACGTTCGGCGTTGAGCACATCGCCGGCATCGACGCCTTGAAGGTAAGCAATTTCCGGCACGTCGGTGCCGATGTCTGGTAGTGTCAGTTCGCGCTTAAAGCGCCTCGTCCCTAAAATGAGAAAAGCCTTATCGGGCGGGCCTTCAACATAGAGTTGCACTTGAGAATGCTGATCGGTCGCGCCGATCGCCTTTACCGGAGTCGGACCGGTGAATACTTCGTGCCCATCGAGGTTGTAGCGTTTTCCCAACGACTCGGCCCAAAGTTGCCGGAACCAATCGGCTATCAAGTAGAGCCGGTTGGAGTAAGCGAAAAGGACGTGAATCGGCTTATCTTTGGCAACCTGAGCCGTGTAAAACAGCGCTGCCAGAAGCGCTGCCGGATTCTCTTCCAGCACCGGATTGAAGCAGACATCCCGGGTGGTTCGCGCCCCCGCACAAAGTTCCTGAATGTCGATTCCCGTCAGTGCTGCCGGAAGTAGGCCGACCGGGGTTAAAAGGGAAAATCTGCCACCCACACCCGGATGAATAGGCAAGGTCGCAACCCGGTGCTCGTTCGCGAATTTACGTAATAGTCCTTGCTCCGGGTCTGTGGTCAGGATGAGATGATCGCGCCACTTGCTGCCGAGCGCTCGTTGAAGGAGTTCGACGACGATGAGAAACTGCGCGACAGTCTCGGTAGTGCCGCCCGACTTGGAAACGACATTGTAAAGAGTTGACTTCGGGTCGGTTACATCGAGGACACTGCCCAACAGGTCGGGATCGACATTGTCCGGACAGAAAAAGCGCAGCCCATTGCGCTTCGAGGCGGGGAGGAGGTTGTGTTGGGGGTGATTGAGCGCTGAATGCAGTGCGATCGGGCCTAACGCCGACCCGCCTATACCCATCAAGACCAGATTATCGAATCGCTCCTGCGCCTCTTTCGCAAAGACCTCGACCTGATCGATCAAGGCTTGATCGAAAGGCAGGTCCCAGAATGGCAATTGCCCGGTAGCGTGGCGGGATGCGATGTCCTGGCGGACGGCATTGAAGACATAACGGACCGCTTCCAGGTCGCCGGTGTTTATGCCATGTTGAATCCCGATCGACTCTGCCATGGCCATTCGCGGATCAAGATGAATACTCACCAGTCCCTCTATGTTCAACCTGCATTTCCGATCCTATCTGAGAGTTCTGCATCGGTGCAAGTTCTATATATTCAGACATATGTCCCAAATCCCAATACTTCAATCCAGTCCTATAATACCACCGGCCACAAGTTCTTTGCCGCGATAGAAAACTGCCGACTGCCCCGGTGTAATCGCCTCAATTGGCACACCAAGATGGACGATGTGATGCCCATTCTGCCGCTCTATACGGGCAACCGGTGTTCCCCGGTCGCGATAGCGGATCCGAACCGATAAATCGCTTGTGATCTCAAGTGCGTCTTCAAAGCAATTGAGTTCATAGAGCGCAAACCGGTCGCGCCGTAGATCTTCGCGTGCGCCGACCGTCACTCGACGCGTCTTCGGATCAATTGACGTTACGAATAAGGTCTGTCCACCGCCCAAGCCAAGCCCTCGTCGCTGACCAATGGTGAAGTAGGGATAGCCCGGGTGCTGACCAATCTCGTTACCGGAAGAATCGACAATAGTCCCGGCATAGTTTCCCTTTGCCAGGTCGGGATGTCTCGAAAACAACCAGCCTCGATAGTCATCGCGCGGAACGAAGCAAACCTCCTGACTCTCTACCTTGTCTGCTACCGACAGTCCGAATCGACGCGCCTCCGACCTCACCTGATCCTTGGTCATTTCACCAAGCGGAAAGAGTGTCTTTGAGAGCAGAGCGGGGGGGATGCTCCAGAGGAAGTAGGTTTGGTCTTTGTTGGTATCAGCCCCCTGCAACAGATGCGCCCCGCCATCATCTTCATGTATCACCCGTGCGTAGTGCCCCGTTGCGATGTAATCGAGACCGAGTAACCGGGCTTTGTTACAGAGTGCTCCCCACTTGAGAAACCGGTTGCAGCGAACACAAGGATTGGGAGTCCGACCGGCAAGATAATCGGTCTCGAAAGGATCGATAACTTCACGCTGGAAAGACTCGCGTAAGTCGAGGGTGTAATGCGGAATGCCAAGTTTTTCACAGACAGATCCGGCATCGCGCGCCATAACTGTAGTGCAGCAGACCTTGCGGGAATGTTCTTCCTCCTCGGCGTCCCACAACTTTAGGGTGAAGCCTACGACCGTATGCCCAGCTTCGACAAGAAGCGCGGCGGCAACAGAGGAATCGACGCCGCCGCTCATCGCCACAGCGACTTTGAGCGGTGAGGTTAACACCTTTATTCTCATCCCGTCGCTTGAGCGATGATTAGCCCGGACATACGGCGCAGTCGGGTTACATTATCGACAATGATCCGTGCGGCATAACCGACATCCTCGGCGGTTGTGCTACGCCCTAATGTCAAGCGAAGCGACGCCTGAGCCAACTCCCGGGGGACTCCCATTGCCA
>VGIQ01000166.1 GCA_016867835.1 Calditrichota bacterium
GTCTGGGGCGTCTGGTGGTGATGGACGGGACGGGCCGGGAGGTGGGGGTGGTTGCGGATGGTTATTATGGTGCGGGGATGCACCGGCTGGCGTGGGATGCCGGTGGGTTGCCGTCGGGGGTCTATCTGGTGCGGCTGGAGGCATCGGGCCGAACCGCCACCGCCAAGGCGCTGCTGGTGAAGTAGGAGAGGATAGGAGTTAACGAATTGAATCCGCTGAATTCACTTCTACCATATCCATTACTCTTACTGCTGATTACCGGCGCGCACGGCGAGGAACTGGTTCGGGTTGGCATCTTCCCCAACCGGCCACTTGCCTATCAGGATGAACACGGCCGCTTCGACGGTTTCATCGTCGATTTGGTCGACGAACTGGCGCGCTATGAGAATTGGCAGGTGCAATACATCCCACTCGATTATGACGACTGCCTGACAGCTCTGGCTGAAGGTGAGATCGACCTTCTGCCTGGTGTTGCTTATACGCCAGATCGTCCTTCCCGGTTCGACTTCGGCACAGTCGGCATCCTGAACAACTGGACCCATGTTTACCTGCAGGAAGGATCTGAGATCGAGTCGATACTCGATCTTTCAGGACGACGCATTGCAGTGATGAAAGGTGACTTTGTAAGGCAGGAATTCAGCGCTCGACTCGATCGATTTGGGATTATAGCATCGTTTCAAGATGAGCCGGATTATGCAGCAGTATTGCGCGCCGTTGAGTCCGGAAACGCCGATGCCGGTCTGGTGAACCGCCTTTATGGAATGGAAAACGAGTCGAAATTCCAGGTTCGCAAGTCCGGGATGGTATGCTGCCCGACTAATCTTCACTTTGCTGTTGCTGCCGACCGTAATGCGCATCTGCTTGCTGCTACTGACAATCGGCTCAAGTTATGGTTGCGGGATCGCAACTCACCCTATCACCGCTTTCGTTCCCAATGGCTGGAAGCGATGGAGGTGCGTCAGGTTACACCTCTTTGGATCTGGTGGATCCTCGCTTCACTTGTCGCGATTGGTGCACTCTTTATTAGCATCAGCCGGTTGCTCAGTAAGCGCGTCCGCGCAATGACTACTGAACTGCGCGAAAAAAATGAGCAATTGATTATTGAAATGAAAGCCCGGGAAGAAGCCGCCGAACGGGAACGGCTTCACCAGCAACAACTTGTCCAGGCAGACAAAATGGCGTCACTCGGATTGCTTGTGTCAGGAGTAGCCCACGAGTTGAACAATCCAAATAACTACATTCTACTCCAAACTCAAACTCTGCAGAAGATATGGTCCGGAATTCAGCCAATCCTTGATCAACGTTTTAGTAAAGAGGGTGATTTTAGACTCCATGGAGCCTATTACTCAGAAGTTCGCGATCAGTTTCCGCAACTTTGCGCCAATGTTTTGGATGGATCGCGACGCATCAAACTGATCGTCGATGAACTGCGCACATTCGCCCGCAAGCCTATCGGCGATGGTGTTGAACTGGTTAATTTGAACAAAGTCGTTTCCTCGTCGGTGAATTTGATGAGTAATATGTTGCGTAGAGCCTCGCAAAGGGTTGAACTTATTCTCGATGAGAGTATTCCCAAGGTGCGCGGTAATTTTCAGCAACTTGAGCAAGTGGTAATCAACTGCCTGCAAAACGCTTGTCAGGCGCTCAGCAATCCGGATCAGGGCATCACTGTACGGACAGTCCATCTTCCGAATGGAATGACGTCGATCGAGATTAGCGATCAAGGGATAGGAATACCGCCGGAAAACCTGCTGCATTTGACCGATCCATTCTTCACGACCAAGAGAGACATTGGAGGCACCGGACTTGGTCTCTCTATCTCCAGCAAGATATTGGCAGATCACCGCGGCCGGCTTGAATTCGACTCTCTTCCTAATAGGGGCACAACGGTGCGCATTATTCTCCCGGCAGATGAGACTCCAAATTCCGAATAATATGACCTCACCACAAACCAAATCTGCACTCTCGCCAGCCCAGCCTATCCTGATACTCGATGATGAAGTGCACTCGCTCCAGGCTTTCGAACTGGCACTCAATCTCGACGGATTGAACAACGTTATACCCTGTCACGACAGCCGTGAAGCAACAAGGATTATCGCGACTCAGGAGTTGTCGGCAGTGGTCATAGACCTTATTATGCCGCATCGTTCAGGCGAGGAGATACTCATGTATGTCTCTCATGAACAACCCGGCATTCCGGCAATCATCATTACCGGCGTCAACGAGATAGAGACCGCCGTCCGGTGCATTAAAGCCGGCGCCTACGACTATCTCTTGAAGCCGGTCGATGACACCAGGCTGTTAACGACCCTGCGCCGGGCACTGGAATACTACGAACTACAGGCTGAGAATGTAAGATTGCGGGAGTCGTTCGGGGATCGGGCCGGCATCAAGAATCCCGAGGCTTTCGATGGAATCATCACCCGGCACAAAGGGATGCTGAGCCAATTGCGCTACATTGAGGCGATCGGGGTGTCGTCGCAGCCGGTCCTAATCACCGGCGAGACCGGCGTAGGCAAGGAACTATGCGCCCAGGCTATTCACCGGATAAGCGGACGAAAAGGTGAGTTCGTTGCCCTCAACGTGGCCGGGGTCGATTCGCACTTCTTCACCGATACGCTCTTCGGTCACGTGCGAGGAGCCTACACCGGAGCCGATCGCAACCGCGACGGTCTTGTTGCCAAGGCCGCCGGAGGAACCCTGTTTCTCGATGAAATCGGCGACCTGGCAATGGACTCACAGGTTAAGTTGCTGCGGCTTATCCAGGATCACGAGTATTTCCCGCTCGGTTCGGATGTTCCCCGTCGCGCCGACGTGCGGATCGTGGTCGCTACCAACCGTGATGCGCGGGAACTAATGGAGTCGGGACGATTCCGCCGCGACTTTTACTACCGTCTCAATGCTCACCACGTCCATTTGCCACCCCTAAGAGACCGCCGTGAGGACTTGCCATTGCTACTCGACCACTACCTTGAGCAAGCCTCCCACGAGATGAAGCGACGCCGCCCGACACCTCCGGATGAGTTGCTGGTCCTGCTTCGCGGGTATGCCTTTCCGGGCAATATCAGAGAACTTAGAGCGATGATCTACGATGCTGTCGCCAGCCACACCGCGAAGAAGTTGAGTATGCAGTCTTTCGAACGGCATATTCAGTGGCAGCGGCGGGCAAATCCCCATCCTATTGCCGAGGAAGCCGGGGATGGCTTGCCTTTCGATCAATGGCCGGATCTACCGCCGCTGCGCGAGATGATCCGAATGACCGTCGCCGAAGCCGTTCGCCGTGCCGAAGGCAACCAGTCGATCGCCGCTGAAATGCTCGACATTTCCCGTGCTACCGTCGCCAAATATGTCGCCGGAAAGGTGAAGATCGAGTAACGAAAGTTCTTCAGTTTGACTACGAATCGCAAAAAAACGAGGCCCCCCGGTCCCAGAGGGATAAGACCGGGGGGCTTTAGCATTACCAATTTTGGAGGTTGGTATGCTGGGCGTCATTAGATTCTCTGTCAGACGCACCTATAGGCGCGTCTCGCCTGCCTGCCCGTGGCGTCGAACTCGCCATTCGACGCCACGTTGACAGACAGGCATTTGAACATTACTTCACCAGCATCACCTTGCGGATGGCGCTGAACGAGCCGGCTTCCATCTTCACCAGATAGATGCCCGCCGCCAGATCGCGTCCCTCAATCGCAAGCGTGTGATGCCCCGCGGCACGCTGTCCATCCACCAACACCGCCGACTCACGACCCGATACATCATAGAGCCGGACCGTCACCCGCGATGCCTCCGGAAGACCATACGCAAACCGCGTCGTCGAATTGAACGGATTCGGGTAGTTCTGACCCAGATAGAACTCAGTCGGAACCGTCACCGCCGAAACGTCCAGCGCCACAAACCCGTCGGTCTCATAGACCAGCGACCCGGCCTTCACCGCCGTCGCACGCAGGT
>VGIQ01000167.1 GCA_016867835.1 Calditrichota bacterium
TCAAACCGCAATCCTATCAGTTCACGTGACGCTATCCAAGGACTTCACTCAGACGACACTTTACATCATAACACCTTAAGACCCCATTGTCAAGCCAAATCGCTCCGCTCTCGCAAGATTTTCGCTGGTTGCCGGTAAGCCGCTAATCGGGGCGGGATGAATCCCGCCCTCCAAGTCTAACGTAGCAAAACCGCTTTGACAGTCCGGGACTTGGAGCCGGCCTGAAGGCTGAGGAAATAGACACCCGATGGCATCCCGCCTCCCGATGTCATTCTGAACGAAGTGAAGAATCTGAACTGATGCGAGCCGGGCGATAGCGGGCCGTCGTGGAGGCGGAGCACTTCCCGGCCGTCGATCGCGTAGAGGCTGAGCCGGACAGGGATTAGACCTCCCACCTGCGCACTTGGAGGGCGGACATTCTTGTCCGCCCTTAGGGCAGGCAGGAATGCCTGCCCTCCAAGATCGATCATCACCATCGCCTGGTCATTGAACGGATTCGGCACAATCGTAAGCAAGAGGGGATCATCATCCCCTTTTCCATTCTCGTCATCCCCGCTTCCCCCCTCGTCATCCCCGCGCAGGCGGGGATCCAGTCCCGCACTTAGAGAATGGACATTGACAACCCAAACCTGCACGTCCTCCTCCCACTCATCCTCGCTCACTCGCTCCCGCGCATACCCGCTCACGACGTATCTGCCGGTGTCAGCGAACGATATGGACAAAGTGGACTGAGTAGACAAGGTGTCAGCTTCGTTCAGCGTCCACCAGAACTCGATGGAGTCGTTGTTGGCATTGAAGGGGATCAGTTCAAAGGTCGCTTCCTGACGCGGCTCGAGGGACAATTCGGGGAGATTCGGCTCATAAGCCCGTATGACGCCGCGCACCTGAATCGCCCATTGGACGGAATCGGCCGGCACCGGATCGACGTTCGGGTCGAAGACCCTGGCTTTCAGGGCATACCCGCCCGTCCGGGCGAACGCGTAGGACCGGATTCCGATCCGGTCATCCCCTCCCACTTCCTCCCACCTCACCGCCGTCGAGTCGTAAATCATCCACTCATACCGCAAGTTCTCCAAGTCTCCGATATAGGCGACGGAGTCGAGGGCGAAGTCGATCTCGGAATTGCGCTGAAGGGTGAGGGACAGCGTGTCGGGGGTGTGGGAGAAGATGAGCAGGTCGCGGACGTGGACGAGCCATGCCATTGAATCGGCAAGTGCGCCGTCCGAAGCGATTGCGGTAACGATCCTTTCGCCGTTTTGCTCAAACCGAATCACGGCATTGGAATCGCGCACTATCAACTGATCGTCGAGCCATATTTGATAAGAAACACTGTCGCCTTGAACATCCACGGCGCGGAACCAAAACTCAACTTCCTGGCTGGTCACGACTTGCAGTTCGAGGCTTTCAGGCGACCATTCTACTATGCGGGGTGCAGACCGTTCAGGGCGAATCTTCACTATAACTCCCTGCAGATCGTTGTTGTATCCCGCTGCATACAAAAATTCCCTTTCATCTCGCACAATTGAACGGTAGGAACCGCTTCCGCCTTGAAGGTTTTCAACACGAGTCCAAGAAAGATTCCCGTTCGCATCAGTATGATAGAGAACCCAAATACGATTGGCACCGCACAATGTCTGAGAATCGTCTGCCAGGCTGACATTGCACCAGGTAACCGGATCAAGGGGGAACTGGTCAAAATCGCTGCGCCAGTTGATTTCACCATCAGGACTGATTCTAATGACCGTAGTGGCGTTTACACCCCCCCCACACGCCGCAAACCCGTCTCCACGCAAGGAAACAATGCTGAACAAAAACACATCATTGATACTGGTCTGCCAGATGACATCGCCTTCGCCTGGACTAATGGCCAAAATGCGACGCGCGCCTGCGATGACAACGGTATTGTCCGCCTCTCGCATAGATGTGAAGTAGCCAAAGTCAGCGTTAGGATCGTAGATCCGCTCCCATACAGTATTCCCCTCAGCGTCGAATCGTATCAGATATCCGCAACTTCGACCATTAAAAATCTGTCCGCACCCCAAATAATCACCTTCTTTCAACTCAATAAGGGCACGACAGTCCGAGGAAAAATCGCCATCCCAAATTTGATTCCATACTACTTCGCCTTCGCGACTAACTCGAATAACGGCAAATCGACGGGAGGGACCTCGTCCGATATTGCCGGCATAACCACCAATCAAAAGATCACCATTATCGCATTCGATGAGTGTGTTGCACTTCCATTCTATGCCCCAATCGAAGTCGATGGGAATGTTCATATTCATTACGACTTCGCCTTCAATATTAGTAACCAGCAACCACATCGCCCCGGCCTGAGGGATGGTGGCCTGACCGCCAGCGGCAAGATGGTTATCAGCAGTGTAATAAATGTCGTATAACCTCCCGGAGCCAGCGGGTGGTGAGTAGTATTCAACCCATTCATTTTGAGGCTGCGCAAGGGAGGACAAGGTGAATACCAACAGTGGTATGAGCACTCGCATAAATATCTTCAGTTTTGCATTGATGAAAAAAGTAATCTTGCTCTGAAATCCTGCTTCTTTGGGGGACGTCCCGAAGGACGCCCCCCTCGTTGTCCGGATTCAAGGGACTCGAGTATCCTGAACCTCCCAATTAAAATTGGTGGTCGAAGACGTCCGAGCAGCCGGATTGGGGTCGCTGATGTAGTCCGTGATGAAAGCAGGATTGCCCGTTACCTCTGCGGACCAATTGTCGAACTGCGACTGACCGAGTTGGGATTCAAAAGTGTAAAGACCATCTGGATCCTCTTCGGCCTGCCCATCATCCTGGGGAACTCCGTTCAGATAGAGTGTAATGATCACTACCAATCCCGTTACGGGTTGTCCCTGATCGGTGTCGAAGACAGAAACGGACAGGGTCGTGCTGGCGCGCGCTTCCTCAGGTGCTGGCCATACGAACAGGCCAATTACGAAGATGGCCGCGACGACGAGTCGCAGCGCTGGATGACGATTGATGATGGAAAGGAACATTGATAGCTCCGTCCGGTAGTTGACGAGTTTGTTTGCCCGCTGGTGGCGGGTTCGCTATGACGTTGCGTCATCGCCGGATCAAACGACTACCGAACGGCGGAGCGCGGCTTCGCGGCCGCCTTAAGCGTGAGCGGCATCGCCCCCCCCCCGCGTCAGGCGGAGTGGAGAAGTCGAAGTTGTCGATGATGATGACGGGATCGGGATCCCGTCCTATGTGAGGAAGGAAGAGCATCGGTGTCGAACTTAGGAATCTGCCTTAAGGAACAGTGATAGCGTCAGGTCTTAAGCAATCGTCGAAGTCCGGCAAGTGGGCAGCGCAGGTAAGGATAAGATAAGCAGCAACGTGTCGATTTGCAAGAAGATACGAGGGAATGCAAAAGTCGTTGGTGCCGGACCGAACAGGCCGGGACAAATCCCGCCCTCCAAGATTAGCGCATTAGAACGGCTTTGGCGGTGCGGGAGTGGGTGCCGGAATGAAGGCGGAGGAAGTAGATGCCGGAGGGAAGTGTGAAAGTGCCAAAGTGCGAAAGTGTGAAAGTATGGCTTCCGGGCGATAGCGGGCCATCGTGGAGGCGGAGCACTTCCCGTCCGTCGAGCGCATAGAGGCTGAGCCGGACAGGAAAGAGACCCCCTACCCGTGCACTTGGAGGGCGGACATTCTTGTCCGCCCTTAGGGCAGGCAGGAATGCCCGCCCTCCAAGGTCAACTGTCACCGTCGCCTGATCGTTAAACGGATTAGGAGCAATCGTAAGCGAGAGGGGATCATCATCCCCTTTTCCATTCTCGTCATCCCCGCCTCCCCCCTCGTCATCCCCGCGCAGGCGGGGATCCAGTCCAGCGCTTAGAGAAT
>VGIQ01000168.1 GCA_016867835.1 Calditrichota bacterium
ACGATGAAATTCCCTTCGGTCTATCTGATGGGACCGAAGGCTCACGCCGAGATCCTTTCCGTCGCATATGGCGGTAAAGGTCAGCACACCGAAGCTGGTTCGAAAGTAATCCATGCCGCGCCGCAAACCTCGTCGCATATTACCTCCAAGTCGATCAGCCAGCACGATGGACGGACCTCCTACCGCGGACTCGTCGAAGTGATGCCGGGCGCTCACGGTATAAAGACCAGCGTCGTCTGCGATGCATTACTGCTCGATAAGGACGCACGTTCCGACACCTATCCCTACAACGAAATCCACGAGGACGACGTTACCGCCGGGCATGAAGCGTCGGTCAGCAAGGTCTCGGATGAGCAACTTTTCTATTTGATGTCTCGTGGGATCAAGCGCGAGGAAGCGCTGGCGATGATTGTGCGCGGATTCATCGACCCGATCGTGAAAGAACTTCCGATGGAGTATGCCCTCGAGATGAACCGGCTCATCCAGCTGCAGATGGAAGGCTCGGTTGGCTGACCTGTTAGCCGTTTCGCCGACCAGATCATCGGCATCGCTCCTCTCCGGTTGGGGCGAGCAGAGTGCCCGGACGTTATCGGAATCTCTCCGCGAGCCGCCAACCCTGATGGCACAGCGCCTTGAGGCGTTGAAACGGATTAAGATCACGCCCTGGCCGTCGGGGATCGACGAGACCTGGCGGCGCACCGATCCGCGCCTTTTCAGTAAGGAAAAATTCGCCCTTGCGTCGGACGGACTGTCGGTTGCGTTCGATCCGCCTGCTGAATATCCGTTCCAATGCGGGTCGTTCGGCAGCCAAAAGGCGCCTTGGGACGAGAGCGTCATGCAAGCCATCGTCGAGGTGCCCGAAGATACCGATTCGCCGGGAATAGGCTTGCTGCAGGTGGCTTTTTGGCAGAATGGCGCCTACTTTCTAACCGACGATCATCGTCAGCATTCGCACATCGTGCAGATCAAGGTCAACTCCGACTTGCCTCTCGGAGGCGCCCATCTGCCGTTGGTCGTGATCCGCATCGGCAAACGCAGCCGTATGAAGATACTTCTCGAACTGAACGCCCGCTCCAGGGGGGTCTCATTATTCGCGTCACAGACCCGGATCGTCCTTGATGAAGGTGCGCGGCTTGACCTGATGTTGATGAGCGACTGCGATTCGGAAGTCCGGTTTTATGACCACCTGAATGCCCGGCTCGGTCGCGAATCCGAACTGCGGCTGACATGGGGGGATTTCACACGCGGGACGACGGTCTCCCGGCGGGAAGCGCTGCTCACCGGACCCGGCGCCGAGGCTACGATGCGCGGAGGCCATATCGGAGGCGAAACCAGCCATCTCGATCTGCGGACGCTCCAGTTACATACCGCCGAGGTTACGACCAGCAACTTGCTCTACAAGGCGGCACTCTTCGGGCAGGCAAAGTCGGTCTATCAAGGACTGATCAATGTCGCCCCGACAGCACAAATGGCGAACGCCTATCAATTGAACCGCAACCTGTTGATGTCTGAAGGGGCGAGAGCCGACAGCATTCCGAAACTAGAAATTCTGGTCGATGAGGTGCGGTGCACCCATGGCGCTACAGCGGGTAAGGTCGATCCGGAAGCACTCTTCTATCTGATGAGCCGGGGCTTGGGCGAGGCTGAAGCGACACACCTGCTCCTTGACGGCTTCATCAGCGAAATCGTATCGGGCGAGGTTCCGACCGATTTCGGAGTCTATTTCAGGGGCAGAATGCAGGAGAGATTGAAGAAGGCGATGGAGGCGAGATTATGATAATGGGGATAACAATCCGCAGATTCAAGGGCATCGAGGAATTATCAATTCCCCTCGATGACGTCGTTATTTTTGCTGGGCCTAACAACTCCCACAAGACTACGGCGCTTCAAGCCCTTGTGATGTGGCAGCGCGCTCTGCAGAAGTGGTACCAGAAACGTGGCAGATCCAAGGGAACGAAGAAAATCGGGGTAGCGCTTGCTCGTACCGATCTAGTTACATCAAAGAGCGATATTCGGGGGTTATGGTTTGACAAGCAAGTCTATTTAGGAGTGAATGATCCTTCCAAGATAGAAATCATTGTTGACGGCATAAATGAGGAAGGGAATGAATGGAACCTCGGTATGGAATTGCAGTTCAGCTCGGATGAGCAATTGATTGTCAGACCAATTCGGACGGAATCGAATTTCGATTTACCTCCCGATATACCTCAAGAGGCACTCAATGTAAAGATCGTGCATCTTCCGGCACTTGCCGGTATTCCTTCTATGGAGGATTATCTTGGGACAGATTCTCAAGATCGCTATGTTGAGGAGGGCCGAGGCGGTGATGTGCTTAGGAGTATCATCTATGATCTTCATTTGCAACATTGGAACACGCAGCCTAAAGGGCGAAAGACACGGAGAGATTATTTGGAGCACTCCAAATGGGGTGACTTGCAGAGGATATTGAAGAGGTTTTTCGGAGTTGAACTTCTTGAACCCGAGAAAGTCGGAGGACAATTATGGGTATGGTATAAGCAATTGGATAGTGGCCGCAATAATGCCCTGAAACTGGAAATAACAAGCGCCGGCAGCGGATTTCTACAGACCTTATTGATTTTTGCTTATTTAAACTCAAGGGAAGGAAAGATATTATTGCTGGATGAGCCCGACGCGCATCTCGAGTGGCGCAAGCAGGAGGAAATATATAATGAGCTCAAAGAATTGGCAAAAGGGAGAAAGTCACAACTAATTGTTAGCAGTCACTCTGAAGTTATTATTAATCAAGAAGATAGACAGACTATCGTTTGTTTTCCGCAAGGCCGGCCTTTAATCGAGCGAGAAGAAGTTCAGCATCTAAGGAGATTGCTTCGCGAGGTGCCAACCGTTGATATCATCGAGTTGAAGCGAGTAGCTGCGATTCTCTATTGTGAGGATTTTACAGATCGCGAAATCCTCTTGGCGTGGGCAAACAAATGCAATTTAATGGCAGCTGAGATAATTCAGAACATCCATTTTCACCCCATAGGCGGTAATAGCATTGCGGCGGCGAAAAGGAATTTCGAAGCACTTAGGTTAATCTACTCTAACATTAAAGGATTCATTATAGTCGATCGTCTCGAAAGAGGGGGAAGCCCAAGATCGTCAAAAGAACTTTTTATTAGGACTTGGAAAAGAAGAGAGATAGAAAATTATCTTCTTGTTCCTAATGCACTTGCACGTTTCTGCAGGCTCGAAGGTGGCGAAATGTTTGGTCAAAAGGCACGAGAACTGTTAGAGGGTCGTTATTTTACTCCAGAGGCTATTGGCAACCCGATGAATGACAGCATTCACTTTCTCTATAATTACAAGGCATCAGATGAAATTCTGAATCCCTTTTTCAGGGAATATTCTGACATTACTGGTCGAAGAAGAATCATTGCTAAGCATGATTATCATAAAATTGCCGCCTGCATGGAAGAGTCCGAGTTGCATGCGGATATAATAGAGACGCTCAATCAAATACTGCACCACTTCGCTTGATTCAGCTTGATCGTATTTTCCACCCCCTTTGCCCCGCTGCCGACATTCCGGTAGGCAAGTCGAAGCGGGTTGTCGTCGAGGGCGTCGCGATTGCCATCTTCCACCTCGAAGAAGGTTTCTTTGCCATCGCTGACACCTGCCCGCACCAGAGCGGGTCGCTCACGTTCGGGTGGCTTGAACCGGAAGGCGTCATCGCCTGCCCCCGGCATGGCGCGCGTTTCGACGTCCGCACCGGCGAAGTGCTAACCCTGCCTGCAGTCTGCGGAGTCCGTTCCTATCCGGTCCGTATTGAAGGCGAAACCCTGTGCGTCT
>VGIQ01000169.1 GCA_016867835.1 Calditrichota bacterium
CGGAATCCGCCGCCACGCGATGTCGAAAGACATTCCCTGATTAAGAAGGGATTGAGACCTCAACGGTCCGGCGGATCGGAATCCGCCGCCACGCGATGTCGAAAGACATTCCCTGATTAAGAAGGGAGTCAATAGAGGGGGGGGTAAGGAACAGTGAAAAGATTAGCGTAAGGAGCAGATTATGGCCACCTTCATTCTATCAACCGTCGGCACTTCGCTTCTGTCCAAGATTCGCCGACAACGGAATCTTTCTGAAGACACCTTGCCCGAACCGCAAAGCATCCTTGCGGAACTTAACTCGCTCGCACCATCAGACGAGCGGGCGGGCGCCGAAGTCAACAGCCTTGCCAGCCTGCTGCAAAGTGGCAGAGTGGGCCGGCAGAAGATCCGCGACCCGATCAGTATGGTCTTCCTCGTTTCGGACACTCCCGACGGCAGGTGGACGGGAAAACTGCTCGCCGACTTCTGGAGTGATGCCCGTCGCGGTATACGTGTGGACGGAGTTGACTTCAAGGTCGTTCCCGGATTGCAGCACAACGACCCCCAACGCTTTGCCCGGGAAGGATTGCGCAATCTGGTCCGGATAGCCTCTCAACTTCTCCCGCGGCCCGAAGCGTCGCTGCGCATCATCAACGCCACCGGCGGCTATAAGGCACAGATTTCCTTCGCCGGACTCATCGGGCAGGCACTGGCAGTTCCGGTGGTTTATCAGTTCGAAAAGTTCGGCTTCTGTATTGAGATGCCACCTATGCCCGTTGACTTCAGCCGCGATCTATGGCTGGAACACTACGATCTCTTCTGCCGTCTGAGCGAAAATTCTCTCATTAAGAGCGAACTCGATCTACGAGATGCCGATTCGCGCTTTGTAGAATTGCTCGATGAGGTGGAGATCGACGGGGAGGCTTATGTAGCATTATCGCCGATCCTGGAACTGATGCATCAGGGATTCTTGGTCAGGCCTTGGCCGCAGGGAGTCCGACAGCCCCCTGCTTCAGTCAAATCCATACCTGATAAAATCGCAATCCAGGAGGCGGAGTTGTCGCATGCACCGGCACGGACACGGGGCTTGATCGAGCAACTCAGCCGGCAAGAATGGATTACTTTGGTGAGCAGTATCAAGGATGCGGATACAAGACGCTCACGAGTGATCAACAGAAAGGACCCCGATCGCCCCGACGAAATACAGTTTTACTGGAGCGACAGCGATTACAGCCGTGTCCTTGCCATTCGAACAACGGCCGAAGATGATGGACATCGAACATGGTGTGCTAACGAATTGTCAAGAGAATTCCTCAATCGCTGATTCTGCTGACAAATAGGTGCACCCGATCTCAAATCCATTCTCTGATTCCCGCTTGACGCTTCTCTCTTTGCGGGTGGGATGCCGTGTGGAGCATGATCTTATATGGAATTCGTTTCCAGGCTCTGTAATGCACGGGGTATTGGGAATGGCGCTCAAACGGCGGGTCTGCGTAAAGTCTGATGGGATTTGCGACAATTGCTTCATCCTGTATCGCTGCCCCTATGCGCGGCTCATTTTATCGCCGAAGCCGCCGGATGCGGAGCGGATGCGCAAGTATCCCTCCGTGCCGTCGCCAATGCGGTTGCTGGTTGAGCCATGGGACGAAGCAGTATCGGAAAAGGGCAAGGAAATCGAGGCTACTCTTACATTTGTGGGTAGGTCAGTTGAGGATTGGGCGCCGGTGTTGCTGTCGTTGGAAGTAGCGATTGAGCAGGGAATTGGACGTAGGAGCGGGGATGGAACACGGGGTTACGTCAAAATCCTGTGGGTTGAGGATGTGGTAACTGGTGTGAGAAGGCATTGGAATGAAATAGATTTCAGCCGTCAGGAGGAGTTCAATCTGCATAATTGGCTGGACTTATCCGATGGTGGCTCTCCCACTACGTTGACGTTCCATACCCCCGCTCGCATTGTATTTGATGGGAAGGTGCAGACCCATCCGACGCTTAGGAATCTGGTAGCGTCTCTCTTCCGTAGGATTTCGAGCCTGGCTTATTTCCATTGCGGAGTCACGATTGAAGAGGACTTCAAGGGAATTTTGGATCAGTTAGTGTGGGGCGGTGAGTCAGGGAATCTCGACCGTATGCGCGCGGCGCGCTACTCCAGCCGCCAGAAGCGCAAGATACAAATGGATGGTATGGTGGGGTCACTTTCGCTCGAGGGCATAACGCCGACCGCATTGCCTTGGATTAGGCTTGGAGTCTATACCGGGGCGGGAAAGGGAGTTACTATGGGTTATGGTGGTTACACGGTGAGTTACGAGTAGATGTCAACAGTGTATGACTTCAGCACATCGTGGACGGTTTTGGGCAAAAAGCTAAGGAGTGGTTTTGAGGAAATCGGAAACGATTTTCCTTGTTAGCAATACCGCTCAGGAGAGGCTATGAAGCCCAGAAACAAAACCAAGGTCGGCATCCGAGCCGGAAGCGGTGGCCCGCGACATCAAGCGCGTCACCGCAAGAAGTATTCTGCCGATGACAAGATCCGCATCATCCTCGAAGGTCTGCGCGGCGAAACCGCCATCGCTGAAATCTGCCGCCGCGAAGGCCTGGCAACCGGCCTCTACTACCGCTGGTCGAAAGACTTCCTTGAAGCCGGCAAGAAGCGCCTGCAGGGCGACATCGTCCGCGAAGCCAACTCCAATGACGTCAACGAACTGCGCAAGGAGAACGCCCAACTGCGCGATTTGGTCGCCAACTTCGCCGTCAAGAACGAGGTGCTAAAAAAAAGTCTGCGTGGGCTGGACGACGACTTGGACGAACTATGACGCTCAACCAATCCGAGAAGATTGAGATCATCCGGATGGTTGAAGAGTCCAACCTGTCAGTCAGAAAGACATTGTCTGAGCTGGACATCCCGCGCAGCACCATCTACAAGTGGTATGCCCGCTACCTGGACTACGGCTACGACGGCTTGGCCGACCTGGGACGCAACCCTAAGCGCGTCTGGAACCACATCCCCGATGCTGAACGGGAACGGGTGCGTCAGATCGCCCTGGACAAGCCCGATCTGACGCCCCGGGAACTGGCTTTCCACATCATAGACACGCAGAAATACTATTACCTGGTGCAATATGTTGTGTCAACAAGGGCGCTTGTCATGCTGAACGCAGTGAAGCATCTCGACCTAAGATGGACATTCCAGACGAGATCCTTCACTTCGTTCAGGATGACACTAATCGATGCACCCCTTAATATATGCACATTGCGTCGAATATATTAACAGGTGCATAATATAGTAGGATATTGATATGATTTTTCGTATATTGATTGAATTGTATTGTCTTGTCAACGTGTTTACAATCAAGCAGCTTTTGGAGCCGCGATAAGTCGTTCTGCTGGGGTGCAGCCGTTTAGTCTATAGCCCTGATGCGGGCGGTTACAGTTATACTCGTTCATGAACCTGTCCAGGTCACTCTGGAGCTGTTC
>VGIQ01000170.1 GCA_016867835.1 Calditrichota bacterium
GCCTGCGCGTTCCAAAATCCCAAATCCAAAATCCAATATCCAAGATTATTGTGCCGTCGGGTGTCCTCACCCGATGGTCTGTGTCAGGTGAAGACACCTGACACCACAACTAGTCATTGTGCCGTCGGGTGTCCTCACCCGATGGTCTGTGTCAGGTGAAGACACCTGACACCACAACTAGTCATTGTGCCGTCGGGTGTCCTCACCCGATGGTCTGTGTCAGGTGAAGACACCTGACACCACCCCAAGTCCAATGTTCAGAGTTCAAAATGCTACTCACCGACCGCGAGCAGGCGTTGGTCGAGCGGCTGGCAAGCCGGATCGTCGAACTTCGAATGGCGACGCCGGCGATACTGTTCCTCGAGTCGGTGCGACCGCTCAACTACGTCGGCAGTCAGGTGATGGTCTTCTTCGCGCCGGTAGTGCGCGGCTTCTTTGGAATGCCGGAGTGGGACGAGTTTCGGCGCATTCTGGAGCACCGCGAGTCGATAGGCTACCTTGTCGATTTGATCGAAGCGAAGGAGAACCTGATTCTCGAGGAAGAGGCAAAGTCTCGCGCTGAGCGAAAGCGCGCCAAAGCGGAGGCAAAGGCGAAAGCGGCCGGGCCTCAGGACTAAGCCGCTGCACTCGAGGTGCAAGTTTCGCTTCCGCCCGTTATCCCCCCTCGCCCGGTTGGAATAACCTATCGCTAATCCTATATTAGGTTGCCTTCGCGTCACATCCCGACTCGTCAGATCATAAATCCTGCCAGGAACGTCCCGTGCGACTCGACAAGATCATCCAGACGATTATGCCCCATGACGAGCATTTCTATGCTCTCTTCAACGACGCCGCCCGCAATATTCAGGCTGCCTCGGCGCTGCTGACGCAACTGCCGGCGGCATCGCCCGAAGCCCGGGTGACAATCGTTCAGCAGATCAACGACTTAGAACATGCAGGCGACAGTGTTACGCACACCATATTCAATGAACTGAGCCGCACCTTCGTAACGCCGTTCGACCCCGAAGACATTCACCTGTTGGCATCCGCGCTCGATGACATCCTCGATAACATCGACGGCGCTTCCCGAAGATTCGCTCTCTACAAGATCGGCGTCTGTCCGTCGGGGGTAGGTGAATTGGCTGGGACGCTCGATCAAGCGGCTCGTGAGTTAGCCCAGGGAATCGCTTTACTCAAGGGCTTCAAGCAACCCGACCGGCTGCGGGAGATCATCCGCAAGGTGAACGAATACGAAAACGAAGCCGACGTCATCTTTGCGCGGTCGGTAGCGGATCTGTTTGAAAATGAGATGGATCCTATCGCGGTTATCAAGATGAAGGAGGTGCTGGTGATGCTCGAGACGGCGACCGACAAGTGTGAGGACGTTGCCGACGTGCTCGATACCATAATGCTTAAGCATGCCTGACCCGGGAGGCGACTCAAGGTGTTGACACTGGTCGTTACGATCATTTTGATCGCGCTGATCTTCGACTTTCTGAACGGGTTTCACGATTCGGCCAATTCGATCGCGACGATCGTCTCGACGCGGGTGCTGACGCCTCGGGTGGCGGTGATATGGGCGGCGTTCTTCAATCTGGTGGCGGCGTTTCTCTTCGATGTCCACGTCGCCAAAACGGTCGGCAAAGGTATGGTGGCGCTCGATGCGGTCGATGAGTGGGTGATCATGGCCGGGCTGGTCGGCGCGATCACTTGGAATCTCCTGACCTGGTATTACGGCATACCGTCGTCGTCGTCGCATGCCTTGATGGGAGGTTATGCCGGAGCCGCGGTGATGAAGGCGGGGTTTGGGGCAATCGTTGCTTCAGGCTGGATAAAGACGCTCACCTTTATCGTCATTGCGCCGGTGTTGGGGATGACCATCGGATTCATCCTGATGGTGAGCGTGATCTGGATCTTTCGCCACCGCAATGCAACGACCGTCAACAAGGGTTTTCGAAGTTTCCAACTGGTCTCGGCTGCGGCTTACAGCCTTGGTCACGGCACCAATGACGCTCAAAAGACGATGGGGATCATCACCGGATTACTCGTTACGGCAGGCATTCTGGACACCTTCGACGTTCCCTATTGGGTAATCCTGATCTCGCACTTTGCCATCGCATTGGGGACGCTCTTCGGCGGCTGGCGGATCGTGAAGACGATGGGGCAGAGGATCACCAAACTGAAGCCATCGATGGGGTTCTGCGCCGAAACAGCCGGTGCGGTGACGTTGCTTATCACAGCATTCGGGGGGATTGCGGTGAGCACGACGCACACGATCAGCGGGGCGATCATGGGAGTGGGGGCGACGAAACGGGCGTCGGCGGTGCGGTGGGGGCTGGCCGGGAACATCGTAATCGCCTGGATCCTGACGATCCCGGCATCGGCCGCGGTGGGTGCGGTTACCTATGCCCTGGTGAACGGGATTCACCAACTTATTGGACAGTAACGGCCGGTGAGGGTGGGGATACCCCCCCTACACCGCCTTCAACTTATAGACCAGCGCGATGATCTCTGCGACCGCCTGATAGAGGTCGTAAGGGATCTCCATCCCAATCTCCGTCGTCCGGTAGAGCGCCCGCGCAAGTTCCGGCTCCTCGATGATCGGCACCCCGTGCTCCCGGGCGATCTCCTTTATCCTTAATGCCATCTTCCGCTTCCCCTTGGCGACCACCTGAGGCGCGTGCATCGTCAGCGGATCATACTTGAGCGCGACTGCCACATGCACCGGGTTCGTAACGACCACGTCGGCTTTCGGGATATTGCGGATCATCCGGTTGAGCGACGCCTTGAGTTGCAACTGCCGGATGCGCCCCTTAATATGCGGATCGCCCTCGGACTGCCGGTGCTCATCCTTCACCTCCTGCTTGCTCATCCTAAGGTCCCGCTTCTGCTTCCAGTTCTGATAGAGCAAGTCGAGCACCGCTATCACCACAAACGCGATCATCAACCGGAACGCCAACTTGAGCGTGAGCGCCGCTATTGCCGCCACCAGGAGCGGCGTTTCCTGATCCATCAGTTGCACCAGTCCGAGCATCTCCGCCCGCACGGTCAGATAGCCCACCAGCCCAACGATGCCGACTTTCAGGATGCCCTTGGCAAGTTCGACCAGCGCTCGTGACGAAAACTTGTTCTTCAGATTCGAGAGCGGGCTAAGGCGCGACAGTTTCGGCACCAGCGGCTTGACGGTGAAGAGGAAGCCAGTCTGGGCAAAGCCCGCCAGCAGCCCCGCCGCCATTACGAGAATCAGAAACGGCGAGATAAGTTTGATGAAGAAGATCGACCACCGGGCAAAGAGCGCCGGCAGGTTGTCGCTGTTGATATCGACGACCGGGATTTCGAGCAGCACCCGTGCCAGCGACTCCCGTATCTGCGATGCCATTCCCGCTCCGAGGAACATCAGCCCAATAATCCCGGCTGCAAGCACTACGCCGGTCGAGACGTCC
>VGIQ01000171.1 GCA_016867835.1 Calditrichota bacterium
TCGGCTGCGAAGAGCACGACCACCACGGCGGCACCATCCTCTATTTCAACAAGGCGGCGCGCCGGCGCCTGGAGCGGGAGCGACTCGATCGCGCCCTCGAGCGCTACCTCGACGCCTACGCCGTGGGTGGCGAACTCGGGCGAGGTCATCACGGTCGGCCACCGCGACCGGCGCATTCCCCGGCACTGAGGAATCGGCGCGATGGCACCCGACGTCGAGAATCCCGGCGCAATCCAGGGCGAGGTGATGTTCTACCCTTTGCCAGTGCGGCCCTTCCAGGGCAGCCTTTGCTCCTGCGCTTTCTCCGTTCTGGACAAGCAGGCATTCGGGGAAGATCCAGGCATCGCCTCTCTGCGCGATGAACTCGACCTCATGCAGGACAGGTCGCAAGACGAAAGCGGGCAACTCTACTGCTTCGTCCGTGACATGGAGCCCGGAGCCCCCCTGGTGGTGTCAAGGGCGTTCGGGCTGGTGTTGATGGACGACCAGGCTGAGCTTGCCCGGATCGACGACAACCGTGGATGGGTCGCTGCCCTTCAGCGACATCTTGATCCCGATCATGTGCTGGTGGTGCAGGAATACCTGAATCCTGACGCGCCGGGCAAGGAACTGTTCTGGGTGATTCTGCCCGAAGCGGCTGTTTGCGGGATTGGGCCCGCCGAATCGGAGCAAGCCTGACAACGGCATACCCGATGTCAGGTCCACTCTGAAACCTGCCGGACGACGTACGGAAGGACCTCGGCCGGAGCGGAAGTCGAATCGGTCACGCGGTAACTGAAACTCGCCCGGTAATCAGCCACCGATGTTTTGAAGCGCTTCTTGCAACGAGGACGTCCTTCTCCAGAGTCCAAGGTAACCGTCGTCGCTCTTCCAGAAGTGCAGCAGTTCGCCATAGTCGAGCCAAAAGGGTTCACGATAGCCATCGCTGTCGCGACCGATCCCTCCTACCAGCAGATATCCCGGCTGACCTCCAGCACTGCCACAGACTGTCCGTGCAAAAATCCCTCGGGAGTCAAAGAAATTAGTCCAGTTGTACCCAAATCCTTCACCCGGTTGAATGATGGCAACCATAGCTGGCGCGATCCCGTGGGAGTAAAAAAGCGCCTGGTAGCTCGCCACGGCCTCGCCACCGATATAAAGCAAGCTTAGTCGTACCGGGCCATGCTCGGCGCCAAAATGCGGAAGTCGATCAAGGATGGCCCACAAGGCAAAGGGCGGCTTGATATGGTCGATATATCGGACCGGATCACCATCCCTCTGCTTGTCAGGCTGTATGACTTCCCAGGCACACGGACCCACCAGTTCGGAGCGCGCAACTTCCCGACATCCGGCAATTCGATAGCCGCGGAAGGCCCCTTCGCGATGCAACTCGTCGAAGACGCGATCCCGTGAATACCCGTAATCGACATAGACGAAGCTGTGCGTGAAGCCGCCGCAATACTGGATTGGCCGGCCGTCGAAACCGCAGGACGGGTAATAGACACAGCCTGAGAGCGCGTCTGGTGCAGGGAAGGGAGACGCAAGGTCAATCTCGGCCAGCCATCCTGGGGTCGCCGACTGATGCAGGAAACGATCCAGTAGTCTCATCGATCGCTCCGCGTTCCGCTGGTCGTCAGGTTTGAGAGCGGCGCCGTGTCACCAGCGCCGACTTTTACGTCGCTGGCCACAACGAACCAAACAACGTCGGCAAGACTGCGGCCGCGCTACCTGCAAAGCTGGCATGACAATGCTCGGCAAGCGCGGTTGGCGCAGGATTGACCTCGATCACCCGCGTACCCTTCTGCAAGGCACGCCAGGGCAGACTAGCCGCTGGCTCGACTTCAAGCGATGCGCCGACGGCGATCAGCAGATCGCATTGCTCGACCGCGTCCCAAGCCGCGTCAAGCGTCTCCGGCGCAAGCGGTTCGCCGAACCACACCACATCGGGTCGCAAAAGAGCGCCGCAACCAGGACAGTGCGGCACCGTCCCGGCAAGAAGTTGAATAGCGAGCAAGTCGTCGCGGTTCGCGTAGGGATCATGTTCCTCCCATGCCGCATAGCCATCGCACACCGGGCAGATAATCGGCGGTTGCTCGGCGGCAAAAGCCACTTCCTCGTCCACAAATGACTTCAGTCGCAGCAGATTTCCGTGCAGTTCGATCACCTGCGAGCTGCCGGCGCGCTGATGCAGGTTGTCGATGTTCTGGGTGATTACCGTTACACGTATGCCGCGCTGCTCCAATTCTGCTATCGCTCGATGTCCGGCGTTTGGCGTCGCCGCATGCACCGCTTCGGCCAGATGCACATGCCAGTCCCACACCCGCTGCGGATGAGCACGAAAGGCCCATGGGGTAGCGATTTCCATCGGATCGGTATGCGACCACAGACCGGTCATGCGGTCGCGAAATGTCGGAATGCCACTTTCAGCAGACATGCCGGCACCGGTGAATACGACGCAACTTAAGCTGCAAGAAATTTCATCAAGTCGTTTGGGGCTAGCCATCATTCAACATCACCGGGACTTACTCTGCGTCCGCGAATAACTTGCGCGCATTCATCAGCATCACGCATAAGTTGAAATATTTCCTCTCGGATTTCAATAAGTTTCGCAAACGCTTTCGTGCTGGCTGGATCCAAGTTATCTACATTAAAAGGTTTGGCGTTCTTTAGATGTGCATTCAAGCGTCTATCCAATCTCAATTTCTCAGATGCAGACAGCGGCAAACTTTGTATGAACTCAGGAAAAGGCTTCCCTGCCTTTGACGAGTTGCAGTCTTTGCAACAAGGAACAAGATTGCCAATTTGGTGGCCATATCCGCGCGTATTTAAATCACCGTTTTCAACTAACCCTACGAGGTGGTCCCACGTTTGCGCCTCTTGATTGCAGTACACGCATAACAGCCGATCCAAATCTGCTTGTCCAAGAAGTTGAAGTGCTGCCTTCACCGCGTCCTGGTTGTAGGTATCGCTTGGGGCAATTGCAGACGCGAAAGCGTGAGCTATGGTCGTTTTGCGCTTCGAGTATATCGAGTGCTCCTTAAGATACTTCCGAATGCTGGATGAATTCATCGATTCTCCAATGGGGCAGTGCAGGCCTACAAGACCATAGAATCAGGAACAAGGTAGGAAGTCCACGTCCAAACGATATCTCAGGGGCACCCCAGAACATCGTGGGTTGCTTCGCTTTGTACATCTCCGCTGCAACGACCTTCATCTCGTTCAGTTTCATTGTGTCTTCCTTTCCTTAGTGTTTAACGTAACGCTGGTGATCAGGGCCTACGGTAACCACGAAACGACCTGCGTTCCCAGGCTGCTCGTTGTTCAGCCTGTCGCGCTCGTCTTTCGCTTCTTTCTTGTTGCCGAAGAAGGTCCCGGTCGTCTTG
>VGIQ01000172.1 GCA_016867835.1 Calditrichota bacterium
CGCCGAATCCGTTCAACGATCAGGCGACGGTGACGATTGAACTTGGAGGGCGGGCATTCCTGCCCGCCCTAAGGGCGGACAAGAATGTCCGCCCTCCAAGTGCGCAGGTAGGGGGTCTCCACCCTGTCCGGCTCAGCCTCTACGCGCTCGACGGCCGGGAAGTCCTTCGCCTCCACGACGGGCCGCTCTTGCCCGGCACACATCAGTTCCGATTCTTCACTTCGTTCAGAATGACATCGGGAGGCGGAGTGACATCGGGAGGCGGGATGCCCTCGGGTGTCTATCTTCTCCGCCTTCAATCCGGCTCCCATTCCCGGACTGTCAAAGCGGTTTTGCTACGTTAGACTTGGAGAGCGGAAATCATCCCGCCCCGACGGGCAGGTTGCCGGCAGCCGGTGAGAAATCTTGAAGGAGCGGAGCGATTTGGCTTGACAATGGGGTCTAAAGGTGTTATGATGTAAAGTGTCGTCTGAGTGAAGTCCTGGTGAAATGTTGAGTTGAACCGATAGGATCATTGCCTGGCTTTCATAGTATGCTACTACTTTATAATGTCATTCTGAACGCTTTCAATGTCATTCTGAACGCAGTGAAGAATCTGAAGACAAGACGAGTCGGGTGGGTGGGGACTCCTATGCCGCTTACTGACCGCTGCTGCCATCGCGCGAGGGCAGTCTGGTGAGCCGGTCTCTGTCCACTCCAGCCTCTCCGGCCGTCCCGGCGTCATCCTCGACACCTCCTCCCGGACTGTCATTCTGAACGCAGTGAAGGATCTCGCCCCTCTCTTCGTCCTCGACTTTCAAATAGACCCAGCCCTTCACCCCGGCTTCGGGTGGCGCCTCGAGCCACCCCGTCCGCGGCCCGCCTCGATGGACCTTTCGTGAACGTCCAATGAATACCAGTGAAATGTTCTTCTCACTGGTGAATGCAATCAACGAAAGGTCAATGGAATGAAAATCAGAACCCTCACCCTCATCATCGCCGCCGTGATGCTCATCGCGGTCGGCGTGCTCGTCTGGCCGGAGCCGGAAGCATCGCAAGCCGCCAACACCATCTTCAGCGCGGATATCGTCTGGGAAGGCGGTCAAGTGCCTGATAATGTCGACGAGATCATCCTAGATGTGCTGATTTATGACAGCCAACAGGCCGTGATCGAGACATGGAGGCTCAACTACAACGGCACGAACAACGGGACCAGCAACTTCAAGCGCGTTGAGCCACTTCCGATCAACTCGGAAGGTGTTGCCTGGGGCGTCACGGTCACGGATGCAGTGGGGAACATCATAACTCCCCAAACGCGAAATGATGGTGATCCACTTCAGCATGGAGGCGAGAACTTCCTCGACCAGCCCTTCGACGGAGAGGAAGGTTGATGTCGAATCAACAATGGAGAACCACCTGGGGGCGCGTCAACGCCCCCAGGTGCGCTTCGCGCAAGTCAGCTAACCGGCAGAGTCATTACGCCACACCGATTCTAATCTTGCTGCTTATTTTGCAACCTGCATCTGCCTTCGCACAGGTCGTAGAAAACCTGTTGCGATTTTACAACTTCGGCGAACACGAAGCATTTAATGATGTCTATTACACATCTGATGGTGGATACATTTTGGTTGGATCTAGAGGCACTAGACATGATCAGATCCTGGGGCAGACAATTATCGCAAAAAGTAATGCAAATGGCATCGAAGTATGGCGAACTGAACTTGAGGGATTGGAATCAGAGTCTGGAGCGACATCCGTCATTGAATCCGATAATGGAGACTATATTATGGTGGGGTATTCAAGACAGCCACGCCGTCATTTGGCATGGCGCCTGTCGAGCGAAGGCGAGCTGACTTGGCGGCAATCTTACGATGAGGCTCTAAACTTGAATGCAGTAATAGAGTTGAAGGACGGCCGCTTCATGTTTTGTGGTGGACCCAATGGCCAGATATATCTTGTGGATTCAGACGGAGAAGTGATTTGGCGGCGAGAGAATCGATTGGATGTAGAACGCGTCGACTTGAAGGCGCTACGGGAGATAGACGGAGTTATTGTCATTTCAGGATGGTCTGTTTCCAACTTTAGGTGGAGGCCGTGCGCCCTAAAAGTGCGAATCGATGATGGTGCAGTAATATGGAGCAGGATATATGACAATTTTCAGGTTGATTTAAGTTTAAATCCCGGCTGCATGACTTCCACTGGTGATGGTGGTTTTCTGGTTGTCGCATACAGATACGTCAATCAGGACGCTACAGGACTCGCTTTTAAGATCAGTACGGATGGTGACTTAATATGGCAAAGGTGGCTCTTTCCTGGTCGTGAGCAATCACTTACCGGAGTTGTGCGGTTATCAGACGGCGGTTTTGCCTTGTCTGGATATTTTTCAAACCGACAAAACTTTCCCCATGAGCCCTTCCTTGCTCGCCTCGATGCCAATGGAACTGTTCTATGGACTGTGGAATTGGACTTCGCAAACGACCAACGTATTGCAGGACAAGGCTGGAGTGAATTTCGTTCCATTACCCGCACCCAGCTTGACGAAATCGTCGTTTGCGGGCAGGCTCCTACTCGCGCCGACAACGGTCGGCAGGATGCCTTCATTATGAAATTCACCTCCGACATCCTCCATGCCGAATTCCTGCTCCGCACTCCGGAGGAGCGCGACCTATGGGTGATGCCTGGCACTTCCATCGCCTTCGAGGTGCGCGCGGAAGGGGATGGTTTTCAAGGCCTGCGCTACGAATGGTTCTACGAGGATAGCATCATCGGACGGAATGCAGGTGTCGATGTGCTTTTCGACTCGACCGGCGACTTTCGCATATCGTGCCGCGCCGAGCACAACAACAACGTCGTCGAACTGGACTGGATGGTCCACGTCCGCGACTTGCTCATCACTTCCCACTCCCCCGACACGCTATCCCTCACCCTCCGCCGCAACAGCGAGATAGACTTCTCCCTCGACTCCGTCGCCTACATCGGGGATAGTGAGAATCTCCGGTATGAGTGGATGATCTACGACTCCGCGGCGGTGAGGTGGGAGGAGGTGGCAGGGGATGACCGGATCGGAATCCGGTCCTACGCGTTCGACCGGACCGGCGGCTTTGCTATGAAAGCGAGAGTCTTCGACCCGAATGTCGATCCCATTCCCGCAGATTCTATTCAGTGGAATATTCAGGTGCGAGGCGTCATCCGGGCTTATGAGCCGAATGTGCCCGAAATATCCCTCGAGCCTCGCCAGGAATCGACCTTCGAACTGATCCCCTTCAACGTCAACAACGACTCGATCCAATTCTGGTGGACGCTGAACGGGGAAGAAGATACACTGTCCATATCGTCAATTGTGTCCATTTCATTTCAAGACACCGGCAGGTATGTCGTGAG
>VGIQ01000173.1 GCA_016867835.1 Calditrichota bacterium
CCCACCAGCCGGGACGAGGGAGGGTGTAGTGGAGTTGGAGCGTTGCATTAAAGGGGTTGGGGAAGGCAGAGAGGTGCATCGCGTAGGGCGGGATTCCGATCCCGTCATTATCGGGGATGGCGAGCGATTTCCCTCGCACCGGGATTTCGACCCTCGCTTCGTCGCGGTCGTCCGATTCGATGACGACATTCGCCTCATACTCACCGTCTGCCTCGGCGCGAAACACCACATAGACCCACATCGAATCGCCCGGTTCAAGGAACTGCTCGTCTTCAATACCGCCAAACAGGACGAAGGCGTCGGGGGTCTCGGATTCCAATACCACCCGCCGGACGGATAGGTTACGCAAGCCGATGTTGGAGATGAAGAGCGTGTCGGACGAGGCGCCTTCGAGCGACTCAAGATAGACTTCACGCGGATCGACGGCGAGATTGCCTTGCGGGAAGAAGAAGGGGCCGATGTCGGCGATAGTGCCGTCGGGGTCGGGGTCCGCTTCGGGGTCACCGGCGTCTATGCAAGGGGAGTCAGGCGATAGGAAATTTGTGTCAGGCCACTGCCAGCCGTCAACGATGCGAGGGTCCAGGAAGAGGTTGCCGTAGCGGTCGGTCGAATCGCCGTTGGCGTTGGTGCGATCAAGGACGCCGAAATCATCAAATTGCTCATAGGGTAGTACTGCATTCTCGCTTGTGTCGAAACTACAATAGATAAATGGAGAACCCATTCCATCACCTTGATTAATGGAAATCTGCAAGCCACTGACAAAAATAGAATTTGCAAAAATACCAATATTACCAGATGACTCCATGAGTGAATTTATGAATAGACAATTATCAATAAAGGTTACGCCCTGCGCGCCAATTCTAAGAATCTCACCGCTCCTGTCCTGACGAATGAACATGCAATTGGATATACGGATAAGAGATTCAGATCTGATGCTAACTCCATAATAATTCAGATCAAAGAAGCAGTTCTGTATAATGACAGTGCGCTGAGGAATGGTGGTGCCGATTAGAATGGCAATCCAATTTCTTCTGAATTCACAATTATTAATATGGACATCCGCGTCTCTGGTTTCAATATTGATCGCACCTTGACCCTCAAACCAGCCTTGTGCACCTTCCAATATGCAATGTTCAAGCCAAAGAGTTGGAGTTGAGCCTACTCCAGCAAAGATGCATCTCCAAGCCTGGTCTCTCATTTCGCGAAACAGAATTTTCGACTCTGCGGCACCTCGTGCGAAGAGGAACCCGCTCACTATCAATCCGCGCGGACCATTGAAAAGAACCTCGACGTCCGCTTCTATGACGAGCGTATCTTCGCGCTCAATTGATACATCCCGCTGAATGACATAAGGTGATCCTACTGGCGACCAAACTCCGTGCACGAATTGATCATTGATAAAGGTCGTATCTGCAGTGGCCTGGTATGCTAACGCCAAGAACGAGAGGAAAAATGCAGGTGTATATCTCATTGAAGTCTCTGGTGTGGAGAGGGCGAGCGGGGGCGTCGTAAAGATGCCCCCGCTTGAAGTGTGGATTAGTTATCGGATGATAACTAATTCTTGCTGTTCGGTAGATGGACTACCGGTTTCAGGAAGGTAATGGACTTGGCAGAGATAGACGCCGGACGGCATAATCTCTCCCTTCTGGTTACGACCTGACCAGACCCAAGACAACATGCCGGCCTGTCTGCTGGGCAGATGCGCCGCTGCCATCTGTCTCCCTTGTGCATCGACCAAACGCAGCGAAATGTCACCTGCCCATGGCAAGGCGATTCTGATGGTGGTAGTGGAATTGAACGGGTTGGGGAAGGCCTCAAGGTGCATTGCGTAGGGCGGGATTCCGATCCCGTCTGTGACGTAGGTCGCAGCCATCGCGCCTCCGGGGGTTAGGCTAAGAGAGAGGAAGACGACTCCGAGCGTGAAGAGGCTCACGAGGGACTGGGTAGCGTAACGAGCGAACATGGAACCTCCGTAGAACTAAACGTTAACGACAGCAATCAATCTATATCGACCTGCCCTCAAGGGCAGACTGGCAACGAAGGGTAGCCGGACTGTTCACCCGCCAGATGCGGGATGCATCCATATCATAACATGCCCGGGTCAAGAAGTCAAGCCTTTTCGGCCCTTTTCACAAAAATAGTTTCGCCCCGACAAGTGGGTTCCCGCTCCGCCACAGCGGCCTCCCGCTCCGCCACAGCCAGCCCGGCCTGAAGCCTCAAATCGCCAATCCTTCCGATCCCTCGCTCGCCTACTTTATCAGCACCACCCGCCGCGTTGCGGCTCCCTGCCGGCCTTGTAGAGAGAGGATATACTGCCCCGAGGGGAGCGCGCCGGCGTCAAAGTGAAGTTGATGTGTGCCGAAGGGCAGGAAGCCTTCCTTTAGCAGCATCACCTCGGCGCCTCTTGCATCGTAGAGCCGGAGCGCCCACCAGCCGGGACGAGGGAGGGTGTAGTGGAGTTGGAGCGTTGCATTAAAGGGGTTGGGGAAGGCAGAGAGGTGCATCGCGTAGGGCGGGATTCCGATCCCGTCATTGTCGGGGATGGCGAGCGATTTCCCTCGCACCGGGATTTCGACCCGCGCTTCGTCGCGGTCGTCAGACACTATGAGAATCGTCGCGACATACTCCCCGTCAACCTCGGCGCGAAACACCACATAGACCCACATCGAATCGCCCGGTTCAAGGAACTGCTCGTCTTCGATGCCTCCAAACAGGACGAAGGCGTCGGGGGTCTCGGATTCCAATACCACCCGCCGGATGGCAAGGTTACGCAAGCCGATGTTGGAGATGAAGAGCGTGTCGGACGAGGCGCCTTCGAGCGACTCAAGATAGACTTCACGCGGATCGGCGGCGAGATTGCCTTGCGGGAAGAAGAAGGGGCCGATGTCGGCGATAGTGCCGTCGGGGTCGGGATCGCCGTCGGGATTGCCGGCGTCTATGCAGGGGGAGTCAGCCGTGAGGAAATTAGTGTCAGGCCACTGCCAGCCGCCTACGATGCGAGGGTCCAGGAAGAGGTTGCCGTAGCGGTCGGTCGAATCGCCGTTGGTGTTGGTGCGGGAGAGGACCGCAAACCCATCATATTGAACATCTCTATTCCATTCTACCCGCAGCAACTGATCAGGATTGTCGTTTAGAAAAAGATTGTGATGCACTTCAGGAAAGTTTTCCGCATTCAATCGGCGTTCGAAATCATTAATATGTACTATCTTAGCGATCTGTTGACAGTGTGATGGCTGTTCAAGTCCCCGAAGGCGTAGCCGAAGGGGACTTGAACAGCGCCCTTGGTCACAGGAC
>VGIQ01000174.1 GCA_016867835.1 Calditrichota bacterium
GCGCAACATCGCTATGATGAGGCGATAGCCGGCTTTGAGGCGATCATAGATAATGCTGACTGCCGGGCGGACAGCGTCTTTGCGGTGATCGACGCCGGGACGCTGCATTTGGAAGCGCAGGAGTGGGCTCAGCGGGATACGGTTGACCGGGTGCGCTCGGTGTTTGGAAGCCGGCAGGAACTTAGTCCGGTGAGTTATGAAGCGCACCGGAAGCGGACGGATGAGTTGCTGGCAATGCTCGGCGGCGGCGAGTTCGCCGGGCGTCCGACGGTTCCGACCGAGTATTTCTTGCGTCAGAATTACCCTAATCCATTCAATGCGGTGACGCGGATCAGTTATGGGCTGAAGGAAGACGTGGCGGTGAAGGTGAAGGTGTTTGACGTTCTTGGTCGAGAAGTGATCACATTGGTGGATGCTCCGCAACGTGCAGGCTACTACACAGCGCTATGGTCGGGACGAAATGCATCGGGAACATCGGTCGGATCGGGGGTCTATTTTTGCCGTATTGAAGCGGGAGCATTCAACAAGTCGATGAAGATGACGTTGGTGAAGTAATGACGTTTTCGGCATGTTGCCAACTCGATTTTGCATACGCGAATTATGGGTGAATCGAGCTCGACGACATCCCGTTGCGTGTGCAAGATGGCGCGATTCGGAATTATCTCGTGGACAAGTCACTGAATCCAACGTTCAGCGGTCAATCGTTGTTCTTCGCGCTTTGCTCCAGTGTGTAAACGGCGGTTGAACAGTGCGGCGGGTGACGCGGAGCTCGGAGTTAATTGACCAGGGCAAGGCGACATCAACAGATCAAAATGAGGGAATCAAATGAACGAACGTTATCAATATCTTTCACTTGCAGCCCTACTTCACGATATCGGCAAACTGGGGCAACGAGCGCACGAGTCTGGCAAAGGTCTTTCCTCTGAATCAGCTCGCCTTGAAGACCTGATTTGCCCATTCAATCGGAAGGGCAGATACCGGTCTCACAAGCACGTACTCTATACCCATGAATTTATCCTGCTTGTCAAAGACCACCTTCCAAGTGCGTTTAACATCACCGAACTTGCTCTCCTCGCCTCTCGCCACCACCAGCCGGAAAGCGACGACGACCACCTGCTCGCGCGTGCCGATCATCTCGCCTCCGGATTAGAGCGTCCGGCGGTCGAGGATGCCTATGGCGAGCGGCAGTCCTCCGCCCAGTTCCGACGTATTCGGCTGAATCCCATTGCCGCGCGGATTTGCATTGAGGAACCATCTTCAACTCAGAAAACGCACGTTGTCGCGGAATGGGATGATAGAAGTTCAGTCTTGTTCCCGCAGCAGCACGTTGACGCCGACCTTACTTCCGAAATGCAAAACCTTTGGGAGGTTCTTCTAACCAAGGTCAAAGCGTATGATTGCCGCGACTTCTGGTCATTCTATTCCAGACTCTATTCCGATATGGAAGCGACAATCTGGTCGGTGCCTGCCGCAACGAACATTCCCGATCCGGATGTATCGCTTTTCGACCATTCGCGCGCGGTGTCGGTGATTGCGGGATGTCTGACATTGGCCGAAGATCAGGGCACTCCGTTCATTCTGGTTGCCGGCGATTTCAGCGGAATTCAGAGCTTCATCTATGACCTAAAATATGTTGTCGAGGCGGAGGATGACATGAGCAGGAAGGGATTTGCTCGCAGACTGCGCGGTCGTTCCCTTGGTGTGCGGCTATTCACCGAGCAGGCTGCGCTTCACTTCCTGAAGCGACAAAGATTGACCGTAGCCCATCGCATTATGTCCGCCGGCGGAAAACTCTATCTTCTATTGCCCAATCGTAGCGACATCAGGCAGGAACTTGTCGCAATGCAGTATCGGATTGAGGAGTGGAGCCTGAACCGTAGCCACGGGCGCATCCGCTTCAACTTCGCCTCACTGAGTCTGACAGATGGTGATTTGGTCAACTTTCCCGAAACCATCAGCCGTTTGAATTCAGACCTGGCTGAAACCGCACAGCGAAGCCTTTCGCGTGTACTCATGCATAACCACTGGCAATCTTCCCAATTCCTTTTGCCGCAGATTGAACCAGAACAGCACGAAACCTCCGGCGATCCCTTCAAGGAAATCGACCAGGACTGGGGCACCAAATTGCCCAAGTCACAATCCATCGCAATGATGCTCGACCGCGAGAGCAATCAACCGTTGCCCTTCGCATCATTGCGGATGGCCGGGGCGGAGCAAAGCCTTCCCGAAACATCCGACCAGGTTCTGCTTTTGAAGGGTGAACCACCCTCCGGGAGATTCGCCTATCAACGCAGCCGAATCGCACGCTATGTTCCCACCGACACCGACGGCGATCTGCTGACCTTCGAGAAAATCGCGGCCAAGGCAAAGGGACGGCAGGCCTTGGGCTTCATCAAAGCCGATGTGGACAATCTTGGGAAATTGTTCCGATTCGGATTCCGAAATTCCGACTCCTTCTCCCACGTCGCCACCCTCAGCCGGATGCTGGAAGGATTCTTCGGCGGATATGTGGAAGAACTTGTCAGCACGGAATTCCCCCACATATATTTAGTCTATTCGGGGGGCGACGACCTGGCTGCGGTGGGCCCCTGGGACCAAGCCATCGCATTCATCCTCAAACTGCGCGAGGAGTTCATGCGCTTCACCTGCGGGAACAAACACTGGGGATTCTCGGCAGGTATCTGCATTGGCCATCACCACATGCCGATCTTGGCGGCTATGGAAGAGGCTGGTCGGCTGCTGGATGACGCAAAGGATAGGACGATCGAAGACGGGCATCGGGTCAAGGATGCCCTGTGCGTCTTTGGTGAAGTCCTCTCCTGGCAAACTGCCGCCGCGGGTATGCAAACAGGTATACAAATCATGCAGTGGATGGATGAAGACCAACTCTCCACAGGTCAGGTGCGTCGGCTCTTGGAATATGCTTCCCGGCAAAGGCTTTATGCGCGAACGCACAACAACAATCACCTCCGCTACATCACCGATTTGGTCTGGGATTTGAAGCGAAACTGGAAGCTGGATAGCGAATCTCTGAAGTGGGCGCAACAACTGCTCAATCCTGCCTGCGAAGAGTTCCAATGGCTCAACTTCAGCCTTCAATATGCGCTCATGGCAGCGCGAAACAAAGAAACATAGAGGAAAACTGTGACGCCAAACTACCACCAACAGAGCGGCGGTTATCAGGGTCCGCATCGCCGCGAAGACTCCCGACAGGGTTCTACACCCGTAGATGTTCTCCCCGACAGATGCGTCATCAAGGAGTCCTTCTACGAGGATAAGAAATCCA
>VGIQ01000175.1 GCA_016867835.1 Calditrichota bacterium
CTCACCGGCTGCCGGCAACCTGCCCGTCGGGGCGGGATGATTTCCGCTCTCCAAGTCTAACGTAGCAAAACCGCTTTGACAGTCCGGGAATGGGAGCCGGCCTGAAGGCGGAGAAAATAAACTCCCGATGGCATCCTGCCTCCCGATGGCATCCCGCCTCCAGATGTCATTCTGAACGAAGTGAAGAATCTGAACTGATGCGTGCCGGGGGAGAGGGGACCATCGTGAAGACGGAGCACTTCCCGGCCGTCGAGCGCGTAAAGGCTGATCCGGACGGGCATGAGACCCCCTACCTGTGCACTTGGAGGGCGGACATTCTTGTCCGCCCTTAGGGCAGGCAGGAATGCCTGCCCGCCAAGGTCAACTGTCACCGTCGCCTGATCGTTGAAGGGATTAGGAGCAATCGTAAGCGAGAGGGGATCGTCATCCCCGCTTTTCCCCTCGTCATCCCCGCGCAGGCGGGGATCCAGTCCAGCACTTAGTGAATGGACATTCACCACCCATCTTTGCACATCCTCCTCCCATTCTTCCTCGCTCACTCGCTCCCGCGCAAACCCGCTCACGACGTATCTGCCGGTGTCTTGAAATGAAATGGACAAAGTGGACTCGATGGACATAGTGTCGGCTTCATTCAGCGTCCACCAGAACTCGATGGAGTCGTTGTTGGCATTGAAGGGGATCAGTTCAAAGGTCGCTTCCTGACGCGGCTCGAGGGAGATTTCGGGGGTATTGGGCTCAAAGGCCCGAATGACGCCGCGCACCTGAATCGCCCATTGGACGCTGTCTGCAGGCACGGGATCAACATTCGGGTCGAAGACCTTGGCTTTCAAGGCATAGCCACCCGTCCGGTCGAACGCGTAGGACCGGATTCCGATCCGGTCATCCCCTCCCACTTCCTCCCACCTCACCGCCGTCGAGTCGTAAATCATCCACTCATACCGCAGGTTCTCCAAGTCCCCGATATAGGCGACGGAGTCGAGGGCGAAGTCGATCACAGAATTGCGTTGGATGGTGAAGGAAGAAGACTCAGGAAGATAGGAGGTGATAAGAAGATCTCTGACATGAACGTGCCAAACTATCGAGTCGGATAGTGCGCCATCGGATACCTCGCACTTCACCAAGTATCGCCCAATTACGGGGAAAGGTATGACTATGTGCGAGTCATCTTCATTGATTGCTTCACGGTTTAGGCTCCACATAAATGAAAGAGGGTCATCTTGGAGATCGACCGCCGAGACTCGAAATTCAATTTCTGTTCCTATAAGCACTACAGTATCAAGGGCACCCGGTGTAAAATCCACTATCTCTGGCGCAGAGTGCTCAGGGGCAAATTGCATTACTAATCCATCATAATCATCGCGTACTTCGGGCTGCTTGATACTGCCTGCCAATAGAAGATCCCCGCGAGGCAGTATCATGGCGGATGTAAAAACTATTTCGGTACCCGTTGAGTCGTCCGGTAGAGGAATAGCTCTTCGCCAAGCAATATCCCCTCCGGGTTCTAATCGAAGCACCATCCCGCTGGGATACCTCGCCATTCCTCCAGCTGCCACCAAACAACCTCCATCGTTTGGGAATGCCCTGACATCCCAACCATTCGCCGATACACCCTCTATCCCAGATGCATAATATCGCATCCACTCTGCTCGCCCTTCAGCATCAACCCGTGCCAAGAAGATGTTTCCACCTTGAGGCGAGAGGTAGTCAGTTCCACAAAGATAGAAACCACCTTCACCGGTGGATGTGAAACTGAAAATCTCCTCGTCTCTATTATCCGCTCCAACGCGTTGGGACCAAAGCGAATCGCCCTCTTCATTAACCTTCATTATCCACGCATCACCTGGTCGTCTTTGGAATTGATTTCTTCCAACAGTTCCTGCCATTACATATCCCCCCTCGGTTTCGCGCAGCGCAATAAAATTCTCAGTATCATCTGTGCCGTATGCCCGATGCCAAACCTCATCGCCCTCACCATCGATCATTAGAAGGAGTCCATTTTCGTAGTCGGGGCCGAAGGAATTCGTCGATCCGGCTATCAGAAAGAAATCCCCAGCCTTGATTTCGATCACAGCACGGGCACGATCAGTTCGTCCGTAATCGAAGGTATTATACCAGATCAATTCACCTGCTTGATCGCAGCGTATAGCATAAATGTCCCGATTTTGAGCAACAATATCCCCTACTGCGACAAAATCACCATTATCGGCTTCAACAACATAAAACATCGGTTCTGGCGAAATTGTTTCGTCGATCTCGATGCTCCATTCAACCTCGCCGCGTCGATCCATCTTGAGCAGCCAACCTTGCGTTTGCACACCCCGATCCCCATCCTCCATAGTTGAGATGCCACAGCAGATCATCCCACCATCTGACGTCCGATTGATCTTGCGAAACAGATCTGCCTCCTGAAATCCACTGTCATAGGCGCGCCACCAGAGATCGCGCGGCTGAGCCTGGGAATATACCTGGCATAACAATGTCACAATGACAATGCGGTAGAGCATCTATCTAATCCAGTAGGGTTTTGATAAGAATGGCATAAGGCGGCACCGAAGTGCCGCCCCACGCCTGATTCAATCAACGACCATTTTCGGGCACGTAGTAGAATGCCTTATAATTGACCGTTGCGGAGACTTCTACTCCAATCCATTGTCCCTGTCCGCCACCGATTTGCTGCAGTCGACCGGGGTCGGCGAAGATGGTTCCAAAAGGACACCATACTTCAGCCAGCCAGTTCGCAGAGGCCCAATCGTCAAGTGTCACTTGTGCGATTCCTGCAGAAAGATTGGTGGTACGTTCAAACTCACCGTCAGGTGGTGGGAATGTAAAAACTACACCCCAATTACCGAGGTAAATCCACTCTTCGGCGTCATTGTCCCAGCCGAAAACTTGGATTGTATAAGTCACATTCGCCCATGCCTGCGGCGCGGCGGCGAGCGGGACGAGCATCACCAGCGCGGTGGCGATGCTGAGGAGCGTCAGTTTGCGTAGCATCTTGAAACTCGTTGCTGGATTCTGTTGGCATTGCGTGTTGCATTCGACGATGGCAGACGCGCAAGGCGCTATCTGCCCGATCCAACTAAAGGCGGTCCGCGGACGGAGTGGCTCGAGGCGCCACCGGATGCCGGGGTGAAGGGCTGGGGTCTATTTGATAGGCGAGGGCGAAGAGAGGGGCGTGATCCTTCACTGCGTTCAGCATGACAGAGGGGCCTCCGGTGAGGCACGTGAAGGGCAGAGACCGGCTCACCCGACTGCCCTCA
>VGIQ01000176.1 GCA_016867835.1 Calditrichota bacterium
AGGTCTTCGAAGAGCCGGTTCAATCTGTTCGACGGGATCGCGAACCCAAGCCCGATCGACCCGCCTCCCCCCTCGGTGAAGATCATAGTGTTCATCCCTATTAGATCGCCCTCCGCATTGACCAGCGGCCCTCCCGAGTTGCCCCGGTTGATAGCCGCATCAGTCTGCACCATATCGAGGTAGAGCCGTCCTTCGCGATTGCGTTCAAAGTCGCGATCGACCGCCGAGACGACTCCCACCGATACCGACGGCTGAGAGTGGATGCTGAAGAGTCCGAACGGGTTTCCGATTGCGATGGCCCATTCGCCGATGATGACGTCGTCCGAATCGCCGAATCTGATGTAGGGCAGGTTGCGGCCTTCGATCTTCAAGAGCGCGATGTCGCTGTCATAGTCATAGCCGACGATTACGGCGTCGAACTTATCGCCGGCGGTGGTCGTAACGATCACCTGGGACGCCTCGTGGACAACATGCTCGTTGGTCAGCACATAGCCGTCGGGCGAGATGAGAAAGCCGCTGCCCAGATTCTCGACCTTTTGACGGTATATCTGGTCGGGAAAGAACTGCCGCAGGAATGGGTCGTCGGCAAAGGGATGCCGCGCCCGATACTCGCGCACCGAGATGACGCTAATCCCGACGACCGCCGGCGACACCTCAGACGCTGCGCGAGTGATCGCCGATCGCCGTGAGATGTCGATCGACTGCTGAATCGGCACGGTCGTCTGGTGCGGCGGCTCGGCGATGGGTGAAGCCCCGGTAACCGGCTCGCTCGCTGTTGCTACTGCGGCCGGCCCGGCACCGACAACCGGGGCCGCCTTGGTGTGGCCAAACCATTCCGGAAAGGCGCGTTCCGAGCCGAGCACCAGCCCTATCCCGGCCAATGCTCCAAGGAGGTAATTGAACAGATGGCGCATGATTAGAAGCCTTTAATGACGGCTCTAAAGCCGCCCCTCACCCGGTGGGTGACGCAAGCCGTGCAGGCGGACACCCTCGTCCGCACACCTGCCACCAGACGAGGGCGTCTGGTGGCACACCTGTCAACGGATTGATGGAAGGAAGATTCACCGCGAAAATCTTATCCCCCATTCCTGGAAGGTCGTCCCGCTTACAGGATGGTCCCTGCCGGCCATCCAGATCGCCCGGCTGTAGCGAATAGACAAGTGGTTTAAGAGGAAGGCTCCCCAGCGTGACCGACTCCCGGAGGCGAGCAGGTGAAAGAGCCCGTCGCTTTCGATGGTGAATCCCTCCGTCCGGTTGAATATCCTCCCGACATAATCGTAGTGCCGTCCGGTGCGGTAGGTGAAGGTTTCCAGCGCAGTGAACTCCCACCCCTTGGCGAAGATGATCTCCTCACTCGTGCGGCCCAGTATCAGGTTGTTCCAGATCAAGACGTCCGGAAGCATTGCCTGGTCATAGGTAGTATTGCCATACTGATCCCGCATATAGAGGTCGGTCTCGCCCCGGGTGCCGGCGGCGATCTTCAGGAAGAGTAGATCGCTGTTACCGATCTCTATTCCGACCTGATTGCGCGCCTCGATCTTCGATGCGCCTGCCGTCAACAGCAGGGCACGAGCGCCGGCTATGGCAAGCCGTCCAATCCTCATTAATACTCCCGATTTATGTAGGTATCATTTTCAACCAGACGATTGCTGACAGTAGCCGGGACACCTTAATGTAAGGTTCAACAGCCCGGCATCCAATGTCATCGACCTGCATCACCTGGAGAACGACTTCATATCACCTTCCCATTCTCCTTGACACTTTGATAGGACGGCATTTATATTATAGGTTGACACTCGCACAGTCGACTGTTGCCAAGGCTATGTCCCTCCTCAAGCCCGGGTAATGAATATGTCTTCCTCGCGCATCCTCACCCTCTTCACCGGCGCTCTGTTGACCGCCGCCTTTACGAATCCTGCACTCGCCGAGAATTGGGCGCTCCAGTTCGACGGCCAAAACGACCTCGTCGATGCCGGACCCTGCCAGGAGATCCGTCAGCCGCAGAACAATTTCACGATCGAATGCTGGTTCCGCACCCAGGCAGCTCAAGGCGAGCAAGTCCTGATCACCAACCGCCACCAGGATGACGGCTCGGGCTTCCCCTCGATCACCATCCGCAATGGGCGGATCAATTTCTGCGTCGATGAGCAAGGTCAACGCCAAGACATCCAGGGCCCTCAAGTCAACAATAACCAATGGCACCACGTCGCGGGCACCATCGACCAGCGCCGTTGGGTGCTCTACCTCGACGGCGAAAACGTCGGCCAACTCGACCAAGGGATCAACCGCCGGGCTTCCAACTACAATCTCCATTTCGGCCATCACGGGGCCTGGAATGTCTATTACAACGGCGCTATCGACGAAATCCGCATCTGGCTCGTAACCCGCACCCAGCAGCAAATTCGCGACAATATGAACGTCAGTCTGCAGGGCAACGAGCAGGGTCTCTACGGCTATTGGACCTTCGACGAAGGTCAGGGTCAGGTCGTAAACGACCGCTCCGGCAACGGCCGCAACGGCGTCCTCGGCGCCAATAATCAACAGGGCAACGACGATCCCCAGTGGATTCGCTCCGAAGCGCCCGTTTTCGGCGGAACGTTATCGCTGGAGCCGGCCGGCATCGAGTTCCTGCCCATTATTCGGGGGCGGACACGCCAGATCGCGCTCTCGTTAGTCAATACCTCCGAAGAGCAGGATGAGCGCTTCCGCGTAGCCTTCGAGTTCACCTACCCCGATGGCGAGCCTGGCTGGCTCGACATCGAACCGATGAACGGAGCCGTCGATCCGGGCGACACGCTCACCATAACCGTCACCGCCGACGCGGAAAATCTCGACCCTGGTGAATACAACACCCTGGTCAGATTCTCATCGAATGCCTCGAACCTTCGCCGCCGCGACATGCCGGTCGGGATCATCGTCTCGAATGGCGGAGGTCGCATTTTCGGACAGGTAACCGATGCTGCAAATGGTCGCCCCATTCCCGGTTGCTGGATCGTGACCCAGCACGGCTTTGTTGCGCAAGCCGATGACGAGGGTCGCTATGACTTCCCGCAGCAACCGGCGCTCCGGCAGCGATTGACCGTTCGCGTGGACGATTATCTTCCCATGACGCAGGAGGTCGATTTGGAAGATGGCGAGGACGTTGAACTCGACTTTGCGCTCCTTCACAGCCGGCTGGTGCCGGACCCTGATGCGGTGGTGAGGTCTATCGCAC
>VGIQ01000177.1 GCA_016867835.1 Calditrichota bacterium
GCGCGGATGACGCCGCGCACCTGAATCGCCCACTGGACGGAATCTGCAGGCACCGGATCGACGTTCGGGTCGAAGACCTTGGCTTTCAGGGCATAGCCGCCAGTCCGGTTGAACGCGTAGGACCGGATTCCGATCCGGTCATCCCCTCCCACTTCTTCCCACCTCACCGCCGTCGAGTCGTAAATCATCCACTCATACCGGAGATTCTCACTATCCCCAATGTAAGCGACGGAGTCGATGGCGAAGTCGATCTCGCTGTTGCGCTGAACCGTGAGGGAAAGGGTGTCGGGCCGGCGCGCCATTATCAATAGGTTACGAACTTGCAAAAGCCAGTTCACGGAATCGGCTTGCTGACCATCCGAAGCGAAACCCGTAATTACAAAATCGCCTATCTCTTCAAACATCAATTCCAAGGTCGAGTCCTCAGCAACCGGCTCCCCATTTAGCAGAAACCCATACGAAATTGGATCATCCTGAATATCTACGGCCCGAATTGTAAATCGCATCCTCTCCGACAGTAGCAATCTCAAATCAAGGTCCCATGGATACCAATCGATGATCTCTGGTGGAGACGATTCTGGATGAAGAACCATTACAACTCCATCATTCCCAGTGATAATTCTGCTCGTGTTGCCGCAAATGAGTGCCGATCCATTACGAGATATGGCAGCACCAAACCAACTATTGACATAGTTTGGTCTTTCATCGAAGTCATCTAAGCGCTCTACCTGCGTCCAGGCTACATCGCCACCTGGTTCAAGTCTCAGCGCTGCAACTCGTGGTCCCTGCGGCTGACCATCGGTATGCACCTGACCTACCATCAAGGTCCCACCGTCCGGATAGGCCAGTATTCCATAAGGTCTGTAAGGTCGAAATTGCCCGCCAAAATCGTAGATGCTCATATGTTGCCGGTTGCCGTTTCCGTCAATCAACAGGAGCACCCAATCACCCCGAATACGACCGACCTTACCGCATACAGCATAGCGCATTCCGTTGTTGAACGAAGCCATACGATAGCCCTTCTCTTCCAAATTCTCCTGGCCATAAGTTCGCTGCCAGACGACCTCACCCTCCGAATCGACGCGAACGATCCAGATGTCGGAATCGTTGTCCTGCACAAATGTGGTTCCGATGGCGATGGCTCCTCCTTCGGGACGTTCGCGCAGGTCGGTAAAGAGATCAACACGCTCACCGCCATAGGCACGCTCCCACACCACCTCACCCACACGGTTCACCATCACCAGATAGCCGTCTGTGCTGCCGTTCCCAATAGAACTCGTTTCTCCGGCGGCAAGGAATTCCCCACTTTTTAGTTCAATGACAGCATACCCATATTCGGCGCGTTCTCCACCAGCATTGCATACCCACATCAACTCCCCGTCCGAATCGACTCGCACCATCAAGAGTTGCGCTCCGCCTTCCTCTGGGTAGACTTGGCCAACCGCTACGAATCCACCCCCATCGCATTCGACGGCACTATAGAGACTTCCCAAACGGGTATTGTCCTGTTCATACAAACGGCTCCAAACAACGCCGCCGTTCGTCTCTATTCTCGCCAGCCAGGCTCGTCGGTTATCGTTGGTACCGGCAGATCCGGCGAGGATGTAGTCGCCGTTCTCACACTCGCGGATCGAATTAAATGAGTCATTGAGTCCATCGCCGGCGTCGTAGGTTCGGACCCAACGGATACGCGGCTGAGCATCGGCGATGCCGATAAGAGTCGTTGCAGCGAGGATGATAAGGTTTCTAAGAGAGTATTTCATCAAGATCAATCTCTGATGGTGGATTCCACGGATCCAGGTTTGCCCCTATGGGCGAGACCGCGACGGTTCGTCCGTCGCGGTCTCGCCCGGTGTTCCGTAGTCAGCGCCCTTCCAACATGCGAAGGAAGAACTTCGCAGTATTGCCCGCTGGGATCTCTAGTGAATGTTGCCTTAAGGCAACCGGTTGATCCTGATCGGGCACGCACCAGGATCCTTCATAGAATTCCCAGCGATCATCTCCCGCGGTGGGCGAGGTAGCGATCCATGGATTGGCTGACCAGAGGTTCAATGAATGGTGCGCCGTTCCTGACGTGCAGTCGGTTTCTTCTTCGAAGGTGCCCTCGGGGTCAAAGGTGAACCAGCATGACCAACCGCCTTCCATATACTCCCATGAGTCTCCATCCCAGACATAGACGGTGATGTGATACTGGACATCTGCCCGAGCCTCTTCCGGCTCCGGCCATACGAGCACGCCGACCGCGATGAGCATCACGGCGGCGATGATGAGGGTGAGTGTTCTGCTTTTCATACTTTTAACCTTTCGTTGATTGCGTTCACCAGTGAGACGATTATCTCTCTGGAATTCATCGGGCGTTCACGAAAGGTCAATCGAGGAGGGCCGCGGACGGGGTGGCTCGAGGCGTTGCCCGGAACCGGGATGGTGAGGGGGAATCTATCTGTGAAGTCAGGGCAATGGGGCGGAAGACGAGATGCTTCACTGCGTTCAGCATGACAGAGGGGCCTCCGGTGAGGCACGTGAAGGGCAGAGACCGGCTCACTAGACTGCACTCGTGCGAAGGCGGCAGCAGTCAGGCAACGGCGTAGGAGTCCCCCCCCCGACTCGTCTAATCTATTGAAAGGAAGAAACATGCAAGGAAAGTCAAACCGCAATCCTATCAGTTCACGTGACGCTATCCAAGGACTTCACTCAGACGACACTTTACATCATAACACCTTAAGACCCCATTGTCAAGCCAAATCGCTCCGCTCTCGCAAGATTTTTCGCTGGTTGCCGGTAAGCCGCTAATCGGGGCGGGATGAATCCCGCCCTCCAAGATTAGCGCATTAGAACGGCTTTGACGGTGCGGGATTTGGTGCCGGTCTGAAGGCGGAGGAAATAGACTCCCGATGGCATCCCGCCTCCCGATGTCACTCCGCCTCCCGATGTCATTCTGAACGAAGTGAAGAATCTGAACTGATGCGTGCCGGGGGAGAGGGGACCATCGTGAAGACGGAGGACCTCCCGCCCGTCGAGCGCGTAGAGGCTGAGCCGGACAGGAAAGAGACCCCCCACTTGCGTCCTTGGAGGGCGGACATTCCTGTTCGCCCTTTGGGCAGGCAGGAATGCCCGCCCTCCAAGGTCAATCGTCACCGTCGCCTGATCGTTGAAGGGATTAGGAGCAATCGAGATCTTGAGGGGATC
>VGIQ01000178.1 GCA_016867835.1 Calditrichota bacterium
ACGCCGGCGGCGATCAGAACCTCATCGTAACGCTGAATGCCGAGGGTCTGATCGAGGGCGACTACGAAGCCGTCCTGATGATCTTCTCGAACGACCCGGCGTCGCCACAGGTGGACGTCAATATCCTTCTGCACGTTACCGGTGCGCCCGTGATAGAGGCGACCTGGAATCAAGCGGCCGGCTTCCCGGACATCATGGACTGGGACCGCTGGGACGCTCGCTTCCCCGACCTCTTTACCGGTGGACCTTACAGCATCCCGGTCACGATCGAGAACACCGGCACGGCGAACCTCGTCGTCGAGGACATCGTCTCGGACAATGAGACCTTCTATGCCGACCCAACCTCGTTCGAGTTGGCTCCGGGCGAAGCGACGATGGTCAACTTTATCTTGGATGCCGCCGAAGATGGCGAGCATGCCGGGACGATGACCTTTGTCTCGAATGCCGGCAACAACGACGACATCGCGATTGCGATGCACGGCACGACGGCGGCTCCGCCGCAGATCGGTGTCGATCCGCAAGCGATCGAGACCGACCTCTTCACCGGTGAAGTCGAAGAGCACATCATCAACATCTCGAACGGCGGCCAGGCGCCCTTGCGCTGGTGGTCGGAAGCGGAAATCCTGCGTGAAGGCGATGCCGGTCGGCGCGACGCGGCAGGCCGCGGATTGCGCTATGCCGGTCCGGTGCGTCATGAGGTTGCTCCGGCCCCGGAACTGGCTCCGGCCGACAAGGCTTCGCTTGCCGCAGAAATGATGCGTACCGCTCCGGCACCGCTGGTCGGCGACCTTCCCGGTCGCGACCGCCGCGGCAACCCGGACCAGATGGAATATGAATGGCGGGACAACCAGGAACAGGACGGTCCCGACTTCGAGTGGATCGACATCGTCAATATGGAGGGCCGGGTCCAGTTGCAGGGCGGCGACGACATCAACGTCGGGCCTTACAACCTCGGATTCAACTTTCCCTACTACGGCCAGAACTATGGCCAGGTGCGGTTCTGCTCGAATGGCTGGATGACATTCAGCGGCTATGCCGGCGGCGACATCGGACTTGCCGATATGCCGAACGGCGGCGAGCCGAATGCGCTTCTTGCGCCGCACAACTACGATCTGCATCCGGGCGCCGGCGGAGCGTGGTATTACTGGACGAACAACGCCGACATGGCGGTCTGGTCGTTCATCAATGTTCCGCGCTTTGGCAACAACGCCCAACTCTCGACGTTCCAGGTTGTTCTTTACGGGAACGGGTTCATCAAGTTCCAGTATGGACCTCAGCAGGGCAATGTCGGCGAGGCATTGATCGGCTACGAGGACGGCAACGGCCAGATCGGTGCGCGGATCAAGGCTCGCAACGAGTGGGCGGTTGTGAACGGCTATGCCATCGGCATCGGCCAGCGCAACCACTGGGGCATCCCCTGGCTGACGGTTGAACCGCTCGAAGGCGTAACCCCGGCAGGTGAAGCGAGCGACGTAACGCTCACTTTCAATGCCGACGGCCTCGAAGACAACACCGAGTACCACGGGACGTTGACGATCTCGTCCAACGATCCCGACGGCGACTTTGTGGTCGATGTCTTCCTCCGCACCGGTGAAATCCCGGTCCGGGGCTTCGAATTCGTCGAGACCGACGTCAACCACAGCCTGCTCGTCGGTGCGGTTACCTTCAACGACGAGCCGGTACCTACCGGCTGGGAAGTCGGGGTGATTACACCGCGCAACGTCTGCGCCGGCGCGATGGTCTGGTATAACGACGGTGAGCCTCACGGCTTCGCGGCTTGGGGTGAAGAAGGCGGCAATGGCCAGTTCCGGAACGGCGAACCTCTCGTCTTCCAGGTCTGGGACGATGCGGCCGACACCTATTACCGCGGTCGCGCCACTATTCACGAGGGCCAGTCGAACTATACGGCTAACGCCTTCACGTTCCTCTCCCTCGCCGCGGCGACGTCGCGCGATCTCCAGGTGGATTTCACCGCCAACTGGAATCTGATCTCGATCAACGTCGTCCCCGACCGGGCGCTCTGGACGCGCGACGAAGGTCCGGACATCATTCGGATGACCAACCAACTGCGTCGCGATCAGAACAATCATCACATCCTGTTGATGAAGAATGAACGGGGTAACTTCTACAACCCGCGCTTCGGCTTCAACAACATACCTTACTGGAACCTGACCGAAGGTTACCAGGTGAAGATGGATGAGGCGATCTCGACGGTCTGGAGCGGCGAACCGATCGCTACCGACGCCGATATTCTGATCGCGACAGGCTGGAACTTCATCGCCTACTTCCCGGAATACCAGCTGAGTGCTGCGGCTCCCGATTTCTACGTTGTGTCGCCGATCATCGATCACGTGCTGCTGGCAAAGGACGTCTCGGGCCGCTTTATGAACCCGCGCTTCCGGTTCAGCAACATGCAACCGTGGCGGGAGACGCAGGGCTACCAGATCAAGGTCAATGAGGATGTAACGCTGAACTACCCGGCCCCGCAGCAGATGCAGGCTTCGGTAGGCGGCGGTGCGGCTCAGCCGGGGGCCGGCCATTGGGCTGAGGTGCCTTCGACGGGTCACAACATGTCGTTGCTCGTGACTTCCTTGGGCGGCCTGAAACTCGAGACCGGCGACCAGGTTGGTGCGTTCAGCCCGTCGGGTCGTCTGGTCGGTGTCGGGACGTCGCTGGAAGGGCAGTTTGGTCTGGCGATTTGGGGTGACGATCCTTCGACGGAGGCGGTCGAGGGGCTGATGCCGGGCGAAGCGTTCGCGCTGAAGGTCTGGTCGTCGGTTGACGACCGGGTCTATGACCTGCGTGCGACGGCGGTGAAGGCCGGGTCGCTGGTCTATGAGACCGACGGGTTTGTGGCGCTGGACGTTTCGGCGGTGACGGTTCCGACCGAGTTCTATCTGGGTCAGAACTACCCGAATCCGTTCAATTCGACGACGCGGTTTGCGTATGGGCTTCCGGAGGCATCGCGGGTGACGGTCCGGCTCTATGATGTGTCGGGTCGTGAGTCGGCGGTGTTGGTGGATGGACAGCGTGCCGCGGGGCATCACACGCTTGCGATTGAGGGACGCGATCTGGCGGCGGGCATCTATCTGGTGAAGATGGAAGCCGGCTCGTTCAGC
>VGIQ01000179.1 GCA_016867835.1 Calditrichota bacterium
CATGAACGAGTATAACTGTAACCGCCCGCATCAGGGCTATAGACTAAACGGCTGCACCCCAGCAGAACGACTTATCGCGGCTCCAAAAGCTGCTTGATTGTAAACACGTTGACAAGACAATACAATTCAATCAATATACGAAAAATCATATCAATATCCTACTATATTATGCACCTGTTAATATGTAGGAAGAACAACAGAAGATGCGCTCGGTTCACGGTTGAGGTCTCACACAAAGGATGTGAAAGGTTGGACGCTCTTTTCATTCATTGCATTGAAGCCGGTTGACTCGAACGGTAATTTACTTACTGCAACCCATATTCCTGCAAATGGATTAATTGTGATGTTGGAAGCATTCCTAATTTCGCTTCTCGATCCTCCAGGCAATCGGAAGGATGGGGACAGAATTTCGATAACAGAGTACTCGCAAGTAAAAGCGTAAAACAAGCCAATATGCGTCGCGAAATCCCTTTATTCATCACCTTCATTATCGGCATAGCGCTGGTGGTGGCGCTCTTTATCCCGCGGGAGCCATTCCCCGAACTCGACGCCGAGTTCAGCCGGTGGTTCGACATAATCGCGGTCTTCGCCTTCGTCCTCGGCGGCGGGAACCTCTTGCAGGTGCATGTGGACCGGATCACCCGGCGGCACCCCGACAAATGGTTCTCGGTCGTGACGTTGGTCGGATTCCTCGCGACCTTGGTCATCGGCCTGGGCAAGATCGGTGGCGATCCCGGCTTGAAAGGCAACTACATCGCCGAGGGCACCTGGTTTAAGGTGATCTACGATGCGGTCTTTACCCCGCTTACGGCGACGATGTTCAGCCTCCTTGCCTTCTTTGTCGCCTCGGCATCCTACCGGGCGTTCCGCGCCAAGACGCGTGAAGCGACAATCCTGCTGGTAGCCGCGTTCATTATCCTCGTCGGCCGGACGCCGCTCGGCTACTACCTCACTTTCTGGCTGCCCGATCCGCTCCAGTTCCTGCACATTCCCAACCTCTCGGCGTGGATACTATCCGGACCCAATCTGGCCGGGCAGCGCGCGATCATGATCGGCATCGCCCTCGGCATCATCGCGACCTCGCTTAAACTCATCCTTGGCATCGAAAGGGGGTACCTCGGTGGGGAAAAGTAAAACTGGCTTCCTCGACCGTTTAATGCGCATCGATCGCCGGGTGATCTTCATTTTGATTGCCCTCGCGGTTGCAATACCTATGGCTCTGAACCTCGTCTTTGTCGTCCGGCCATCGCCAATCGTCGAAGCGATCTTCGACAAGGTCGAATCCCTGCCGCCCGGCTCGAAGGTGCTGATTTCATTCGATTACGGTCCCTCGACTGTGCCTGAAAACCAGCCGATGGCTGACGCGATGACCCGCCACTGCCTGATAAAGGGGCATAAGGTCTATCTGATGGCCGTTTGGGCGACCGGCGAAGCTCAGGCCAACGTCACGATCGATCGCGTCATTCGGGGCGAGTTTCCCGACCGGGAGAACGGCGTCGATTGGATACACCTCGGCTACAAAGCCGGTAATCAAGGGTTAATCAACGCCATCTTCAATGACATCAAGGGGATGTTTACTACCGACGTAACCGGACGTGACATTAATACCTTCCCGATTATGGCGAGTGTGAACGGGCTGCGCGACTTTGACCTTATCCTCTCGGCGGCTTCAGGAAAGCCAGGCCTTAAAGAATGGGTGCAGTTTGCCGGCGATCGCGGCAACATCCCGGTAGCCGGCGGCGTAACCGCCGTCGAAGCGCCGTTGCTCTATCCATACTACCCCCGGCAGTTGCTTGGCTTGATGGGCGGCCTCCAAGGCGCAGCCGAATATGAGGCGGCTATCGTCCGCGCTTATCCGAAATATCGCGAAACAAGTATGGTGGCAGTCCGCAGTATGGGCCCGCAGACGATTGCGCACCTGGTGATCATCTTCTTCGTAGTGGTGGGCAATGTTGCTTTCTTTATCCAGCGCTCAAGGGAGAAGAAGGCGCGAGTGGGGTAAGACCAGATGGAACGGACATTACAGGTCATCAATGAACTGGAACGAGAAGGCATCATCAAACGCTATGCCATAGGCGGCGCCATGGGAGCGCTGTTCTATTCTGAACCGCTGACCACATTTGATCTCGATCTATTCTGCGAACTTGAAATCAATGACTCGGGCCTGGTAGTTTTGACGACGGTCTATGACGCCTTGAGCCAACGAGGCTATCAACCCGCTGGCGAAGCGGTGCTCATCGAAGGCATACCGGTTCAGTTTTTGCCCGTTGATGACGACCTGCTTGGTGAGGCGCTTGATGAAGCGCAATGGAAGGCTTATGGAACGACCATGGTGCGGGTTTTTCGAGTAGAGCACTTGATTGCTATTGCCCTAAAGACCGGCCGTAACAAGGATCGTGACCGGGTCGGAAGACTTCTTGATGAAACGGAGCATGATCAAGAGTATTTGGAACAGGTCATTCTGCGCCACAACCTGTTGGTGAGATGGATGCAATGGCAATGAAGTTGGTGTCAAAAGAAGATATCTTCAAGGATAAAGCTCGCCGTCGTAAGAGTCTGGCAGCGCTGCCAATAGAGGAAAAGGTCCGCATTGTGGTTGAACTGCAGCGAATAGCCGAGCCTATTCTCAAAGCACGGGGAATCAAGGTAAAGGTTTGGGAGATCGGCGATAACGAATCTTCTGGTGAAGCAGGTTGATGAGAACTAACGGCCGTAACCTGAATGCTCTACTCAATAATAGACGGCCGGGAGGCAGAATGATCGCGATTCTGAAGCACGGTCGACCACTGGCGTTGCTATTGTCGCTACTGCATCTTGCAGGATGCACAGCGACCATATGGCAACCGAGGATAATCGAAACGAGCGATTTCGTCAACTCTGACGGCATTGTCGGATTCGTCAAGTGCCATATGAAGGCCGGGGACATCTATGTCTTTAAGGCCTGGCACTTGAGTGATGACCACCAGACATTGACCGGCAAGGGATTGCACTACGGTGTCGATCGTAAACGTTCTACCCCCGGCGAGTTCACAGTTGAACTTGCAGAAATTGCGCTGATCGAAACCACCCACCCGGGAGAATTCGTTTCCGGTCCCGCCGCGGTGATGGGGGTGATG
>VGIQ01000180.1 GCA_016867835.1 Calditrichota bacterium
TATTTTGTGAAAACCTTGCCTCGGGCTACGGCTCGGGCTACGGCTCGGGCTACGGCTCGGGCTACGGCTCGGGCTACGGCTCGGGCTTAAGCAGCCCGGGCACACTATCAATCCAAACTGAACGGAGAATGGTATGAGCTCGAGAACAAATTTGTCGCTGGCAGCGCTGGCTCTGCTGGCGGTCTTCACCCTCTTCGCCGCGCCGTCGGAGGCTTGGGCGGTTGACTTCACCGTCTATGTTTATGAGGATGGTCCGGACCCGGTGCAAAACGCGGCTATGAAGGCGCGATTCCTGATCGATGACCAATGGACCGATTGGCTCGATCCCGTGGAAGGACCGAATCCTGGTGAGTATCACTGGGAGATACCAGAGGAGGCAACTGATATTCAGATTGGGGTGCCTTCTTATCTTGAGCCAGTTTCCCCCAGTGATCCGGTGGTGGAGCTGCCTGTCGAGCTGATGACCCTCAACTGGGAGGTTATCGACAATCGCTGATGGCGTTTGCAGGGGGCGGCGCTACCAGCGCCGCCCCCTGCAAACTTGCAATTTTTCCCATTCTACCCACCCAAGCACATTTCATTATGAAAAGACCCATCATCTTTCTGTCGAGCCTGCTGATGTTGGCTGCGAATGGACGCGGGCAGCCCCGTGAGGCATGGATAAGGTACTTCGAAATTGACCAGAATCGCAATAATTTTTTCGATGTATTTCAAACCCGCGATGGCGGCTATATTTGCGTTGGACAGGGCGGCAATCAAAGTCGCGCGCTAAGGTTTCTTATCATTCGAACCGACTCAGAGGGGCGTCAAATCTGGAATCGCTGCTATTACCCTTTCGATGCCCAGTCCGGATCCTGTGAATTGAATTCTGTCATTCAGACTGATGATGGCGGATTCGCTATCGCCGGACCTGCACAATTGGATGGAGTGCCCAGGTTTTATGGCGCCAAGTTAAATGCTAATGGCGAAACAGTTTGGGAGCAGAATTATGGAGAACCACGGGGGGCAAGCCGTACCGTGATAGAAACCAAAAGCGGCGATCTACTATTTGGAGGCAGCACTAGCGGTGATCTTCGGTCAGGACTGGCGATGGCGATTTTGGTTGCTCCGGATGGAGCGCCGATTTGGGATTGCCGATTTGGATCCGAGGGCGTATTCAACACCGTCCGGGCTATCCGCGAGGTCGAGGATGATGGCTATTATTTAGGTTGTTATGATGGATCTGATGGTGGCGGACAAAGGCTAACCAAAATCAATTTCAATGGTGAGATTCTCTGGAGCCAGCAATATGAGCGCTCCGGCTCACTGAACGAGCTCATTTCTATTCCGAACAGCTTCGTGATGACGGGGCATTTGCGTGGAGAACCACTAATACGAGTAGTTGACCGTGACGGAAATCAAGTATGGCAACGCACATACGGAAGAGGCGAGCAATATTCTCAGGGCTTTAGTTTGGCTCGACTTTCTGATGGCGGTTTCTTGATGGTTGGGCAATATAATGACGCAATGGCCATGATACTTCGCACCGATCCGGCGGGTAATCTGCAGTGGCGCAGCGAAGTCCAAGGCCATTATTGGTATCGATCGGTTGTCTTGGATGCGAACGGTTTTCCTGTAATCGCAGGACGAGCCGGTAGCCAAGCCCTCCTGCGAAAACTGTATTCTGACCGCTCACCGCCGGTGATCATTGAGCGCTTTCCCGCCGACAGCCTGCTCCGCGTCCTGACCGGCGATACGCTGCTATTTTGGGTCCACGCGGTCGATTATCAGGGCGATCGCATCAACTACCTCTGGCTGCGAAATGATGATGAAGTCTCACGCGATTCTTCCGCCCGGATCGACTTCCCCGAACGAGGCGAATATCGGGTCGAGTGTCAGGTTTCAGACACGCTGCCAGGGCGGCCCGCGCATTGGGCGGTCGAGGCACACGACCTGCTGATTGAGGCCTACGAACCCGACATGCACTATCTCTCGATCCAGCGCAACAGCGAAATCGACTTCTCCCTCGACTCCATCGCCTACATCGGGGAAAGGGAGAATCTGCGGTATGAATGGATGATTTACGACTCGGCAACGGTGAGATGGGAAGAAGTGGCAGGGGATGACCGGATCGGAATCCGGTCCTACGCGTTCGACCGGACGGGCGGGTACTCTATGAAAGCCAGGGTCTTCGACCCGAATGTCGATCCCGTGCCTGCAGACAGCGTCCAATGGGCGATTCAGGTGCGGGGCGTTATTCGGGCATACGAGCCGAATCTTCCCGAAATATCCCTCGAGCCTCGTCAGGAAGCGACCTTCGAACTGATTCCCTTCAATGCCAACAACGACTCCATCGAGTTCTGGTGGACGCTGAACGAAGCCGACACCTTGTCTACTCAGTCCACTTTGTCCATTTCATTTCAAGACACCGGCAGATACGTTGTGAGCGGGTATGCGAGAGAGCGGGTGAGCGAGGAAGAGTGGGAGGAGGATGTGCAAAGGTGGGCGGTGAATGTGGGAATGCTGAGTGTGGATGATTTTGGGTTGGATTCCGGCTTTCGCCGGAATGATGATCCCCTCAATATCTCGATTGCTCCGAATCCCTTCAACGATCATGCGACGGTGACAGTTGACCTTGGAGGGCGGGCATTCCTGCCTGCCCTAAGGGCGGACAAGAATGTCCGCCCTCCAAGAGCGCAGGTGGGGGGTCTCATGCCCGTCCGGATCGGCCTCTACGCGATAGACGGCCGGGAAATCCTCCGCCTCCACGACGGCCCTCTATCCCCGGGAAGCCATACTTTCGCACTTTCGCACTTTGGCACTTTCACACTTCCCTCCGGCATCTATTTCCTGCGCCTTCAGTCCGGCACCAAATCCCTCGCTGTCAAGGCGGTCATGATGAGGTAGCCTTGCAGGACGTTTCATGGGTGTTAACGTAGGGGCCGAAACCGCCGTAGGCGCTTCGTGCCTGATAGCAGAGAAGCGGAGCCAGTCCGAATACGCGGGCAAACTATTTTTGGGCGGGCTCGCAAAAACCCTTGACAACTTCCTCTTGCAGCCGTATTTTGTGAAAACCTTGCCTCGGGCTACGGCTCG
>VGIQ01000181.1 GCA_016867835.1 Calditrichota bacterium
CTCGCGCGAGTGCTGAAGTCCGCAAGCGGGCAGTGCAGGTAAGGATAAGATAAGCAGCAACGTGTCGATTTGCAAGAAGATACGAGGAAATGCAAAAGTCGTTGGTGCCGGACCGGACAGGCCGGGATGAATCCCGCCCTCCAAGTCTAACGTAGCAAAACCGCTTTGACGGTGTGGGAGTGAGAGCCGGCCAGAAGGCGGAGGAAATAGACTCCCGATGTCATTCTGAACGAAGTGAAGAATCTAAACTGATGGGTGCCGAGGGATACCGGGCCATTGTGGAAGCGGAGGACTTCACGGCCGTCGAGCGCGTAGAGGCTGAGCCGGACGGGCATGAGACCCCCCATTTGCGCTCTTGGAGGGCGGACATTCTTGTCCGCCCTTTGGGCAGGCAGGAATGCCCGCCCTCCAAGGTCAATCGTCACCGTCGCCTGATCGTTAAACGGATTAGGAGCAATCGTAAGCGAGAGGGGATCATCATCCCCGCTTCCCCCCTCGTCATCCTCGCTTTCCCCCTCGTCATCCCCGCGCAGGCGGGGATCCAGTCCAGCGCTTAGAGAATGGACATTGACAACCCAAACTTGCACATCCTCCTCCCACTCCTCCTCGCTTACTCGCTCCCTCGCATATCCGCTCACGACGTATCTGCCGGTGTCTTGGAACGACATGGACAAAGTGGACTGAGTAGACAGGGTGTCTGCTTCGTTTAGAGTCCACCAGAACTGAATCGAGTCATTGTTGGCATTGAAGGGAATTAACTCGAACGTCGCTTCCAGCCGCGGCTCGAGGGATAATTCGGGGAGATTCGGCTCATAAGCCCGAATGACTCCGCGCACTTGAATCGCCCATTGGACGGAATCGGCCGGCACCGGATCGACATTCGGGTCGAAGACCCTGGCTTTCAGGGCATACCCGCCCGTCCGGTCGAACGCGTAGGACCGGATTCCGATCCGGTCATCCCCTCCCACTTCTTCCCATCTCACCGCCGCGGAGTCGTAAATCATCCACTCATACCGCAGGTTCTCCAAGTCCCCGATGTAGGCTACAGAGTCGAGGGCGAAATCGATTTCGGAATTGCGCTGGATGGTGAGGGATAGGGTGTCGGGGGCATGGGAGGCGATGAAAAGGTTACGCAATTTTACCAACCAACCAGTTCGCACTGTACCGACGTCATTTGTAATTCTGCAAGTTATTGGATAGTCGCCAGCAGTCGTGTCAAGCCTAAAGGTTCTACTGGTGTCATCACGGTTTCCTATGTTGTCGCTGAGTGAATCACCGAAATCCCATTGGTAGAACATCGGGTTACCGTGCGCATTTCGTGCAACGACGGTGCAAGTTAGTGATCGTTGTGGAAGGAATTCTTGTATTGAATCTTCCGGAGATTTACTGAATATGACAGGGAATAGTGGATCAGGAGCAAAGGTCGCGATGAAACCGTCGGTACGTTGATTCTCAAAAGGACTCCAGAGCCTGCCGCATACAACAAATTCATCACCCGGAAGCGTTAATATCGTAAAGGCTTCATTAAAACTACGTCCTTCATCCTCCGCCACAAAGTTGCGGAAGTCATTTGTCCATAACACTCTTCCCTGCCGATCTGTGCGCACAACCAGTGGGTAATATCGTCCTTCTTGATATTTTTGCCCGACCAAAGCGAAGCCACCGTCAGTGGCCTTATCAATACCGTTGGGCCAAAGCATTGTGACGTTAGGCAGTAATAGCGTCTCAAGAACCTCACCTGCGTTGTTCACTTTTAAGATAGCCGGGCTTCCAGAAGCCGTGGCGAGGATAGCGAATCTATTCTCTGGCATGGATATAATGCCACCCAGAATCGGTCTTTCGTCCGCTATTTGTTCTACTCTTCTGGACCATATCAAATCACCATTAAGATCGACCTTGATAATTACACCTATTGTCACCCTATTCTCAGTTAAATATCCGCAAAGAATCACACCTCCCTCAGTCTCACGCATTGACAAGAATTGAGATGATTGGCCATAATACCCGGCCCAGTCAACCTCACCATCGCCGGTTATCCGAATGACATAGCCTGAATTGACTCCTCCGACCGGCCGGCCCCATCCAGACAAGACAAATCCACCATCTTTAAGTTCAATTACAGCGAATGCCCGACCGACTCCAAATTCACGTCTCCAAACTTCATCGCCTTCAGAGGTTATACGCACGGCCGCAAACGTCTGTCCGGCAAAGACGCCAGCCGAAACGGCATCTCCGTTATCGGCTTCTATGATGGAGTGAAACCAAATGCCATCAGTTTGATATTCCCATTCCATTACTCCTTCTTCATTGACGCGAACGAGCCAGGGGCGGCCTCCAGCTTGTCCACAAGCATAGAAGCCGCCCCCATTCAATGCATAGAAATCGCGGAAAGAATCATCGTTTTCGCCGCTGTCAAAGAACTCGATATTAACCAGATCTGGCTGGGCTTCGATTCTAACCGCAATGGCGAGCAATCCGCTTAACAGCGGAATGACCATTCGCTTGATGCACAGGTTGCAGGTCAATCTCGCCGCCAAGGTTCCCCTCCTGACAATATCCACTTCAATGTGCCTGAGCTGCCCTTTCAATTAGTGCTGGTGGATTCTGCTGATCGATCTCAACCTCTATTGGAGGCACGACGGGATTCTGGTTGGGCAGCAAGCGCCACTCATTCTCGCCGCCAAGCCCTTCTTCCCAGATGACCTCGATTAGTGTCGTCTGCGAGTTAAGTAGCCACTCTCCGCTCCACAGCGAAAACGAAGAGTTTGGGGTTAGAAAGTGGGTTGCGACGATATCACCACCTTGATTTCGTTCAATAACTTGAACTTCGCAATCAGATGGAGTGAACCCGTTCCAGTCGAGTTCTATCTCAAATGAGGTGACCGCCCACGCCTCCGACGGCGCGGCGAAGAGGGTGAAGACCGCCAGCAGCACCAGCACTGCCAGCGACAGATTCGTTCTCGGGCTCATACCATTCTCCATTCAGTTTGGATTGATAGTGTGCCCGGGCTGCTTAAGCCCGAGCCGTAGC
>VGIQ01000182.1 GCA_016867835.1 Calditrichota bacterium
GCGGCGACCGGGAAAACCGCATCCGGCAGGAAATCCTCCTGGGGATCGGCGGAGTCCGGGCCCTCGAAGCCATTGGCTTCCACCCGACGGTCTATCATATGAACGAAGGGCACTCGGCTTTCCTCGCGCTCGAACGGCTGCGCACTCTGATTGCCGGCGGGCTAACTTTCGACGAAGCGAGGGAGGTCGTCTGGGCTTCGACGGTCTTCACTACGCACACTCCCGTCCCAGCTGGCAACGAGGTCTTCGACTGGGGACTGATGCAGAAGTATGCGCCGTCGCTTTCCGGCGGGCTTGGCATCGACTGGCATCAATTTCAGGCGCTCGGACAAGAAGAGGAGGGACGTTCCGGCGAGTTTTCCATGACCGTCCTCGCGATCAAGATGGCCGCGCACTGCAACGGCGTATCGAAACTGCATGGCCGGGTCTCCCGTGCGATGTGGCGAAGCATCTGGCCGGCTCTTCCGGAGGACGAAGTCCCGATCGGCTCGGTTACTAACGGCATTCATACCAAGTCGTGGATGTCGCACGATATGGAAGAACTACTGGTGCGCTATGTCGGTCCGAAATTCACCTCCGAATTCTGGAATCCAAAACTATGGGACAGGGTCGAGTCGATCCCCGACGGTGAACTATGGCGGGTGCATCAGATTCGCAAGGAGCGATTCATCTTCTTCACCCGCAAGCGGGTCAAGGAACAGTTGCGTCGCCGGGGCGCCGGGTCGTCCGAAATCAAAGCCGCAGAGGAGGTACTCTCGTCGGATGCGCTGATTATCGGTTTTGCCCGTCGGTTTGCCGCTTACAAGCGTGCCGACCTGCTTTTACGCGATCCTGAACGGCTGCGCAAACTGCTGACCAATCCCGACCATCCAGTCAACATCATTTTCGCCGGCAAGGCACATCCGCAAGACAATCCCGGCAAGGAATTGATCCGTCGCCTGGTTCACTTCGCCTCCGAAGCCGATATCTGGCACCAAATCGTATTCCTTGAAAATTACGATATCAATATCGCACAGTATATGACCCAGGGCGTCGATGTCTGGCTCTCTAATCCCCGACGTCCGCTCGAAGCGTCCGGCACCTCGGGAATGAAAGCCGCCTGCAACGGAGCGCTCAACGTCAGCACCCTTGATGGCTGGTGGGACGAAGCCTATACTCCCGATGTCGGTTGGGCAATCGGATCGGGTGAAACTTATGACGACCCCGAAGAGCAGGATCGCGTCGAATCGGAAGCACTCTTCCATCTCCTCGAAAACGAGGTGATCCCCCTCTACTACGAGCGCGATCGGACAGAACTGCCGCGCCGCTGGATAGCGATGATGAAACGCTCAATGCGAGTGCTGGGCGCTGAGTTCAATACCGGCCGGATGGTGCAGGAGTATGCCACGCGCTACTATCTCCCCGCCAAACGCGCCGGCGCAGCGCTGCTCGACGATCAGGCAGCGTCGGCCCGTTCGATTGCAACCTGGCGCAAAAAAGTGCGCGAATCGTGGCCCACTGTCCATGTCGCTTCCGAAGACCTTGGACCCGACCTTGAACTGGTCGCCGGGGAAACATTGCCGGTGAAGGTGAAGGTCGCTTTGGGAGGTCTCTCGCCCGATGACATCACCGTCGAAGTGATCCACGGCTTGATCGGCGAAGACCAAAACCTTAGGGGGAACTCGATCACCCGGCTCTCCTTTGCCGGTGAGGAATCATCCGGCGGCGACGGGAAGCCTGGCAAGCATCATGGCGAGGCGGTCTATGCCGGGCGGGTGATTTGCACTGTCACCGGACGGCAGGGCTTTGCGGTTCGAGTCCGACCTTACTATCCCGACCTGGTCCATAGTCTGACGCCGCTAGTTATGACCTGGGAATGACCGGAGCAATGAATAAATAACGGATTATGAAAGACAAAGGGACACCGCACAACCGAGATACAAAGTCCAAAGTCCGGACTTTCCAATCGGAACGATTGCGCCTCAACGACCTGGTGATGAAATATGCCGGGCTGGAAACGAAGCGTTTCTGGAGCCTCGATGGGCAGGTCTATCGCGACGGCGCCCTGCCGGGTCGGGTAAAGGAACTTTTGGGACTGGTCGCATCGCTGGTCCTAAGGTGCGATGACTGCGTCAGATATCACCTTGGGCAATGTAAGGAAATGGGTTGGGAAGACGCTGAAATCGAGGAAGCGCTCTGCGTGGGGCTCATCGTGGGCGGGTCGATTGTGATCCCGCACTTGCGGAGGGCGTTCGAGTATTGGGAGGAACTTGGGAAGGGGTGACAAGACTACCGCATCAAGACCGCTTTGACGGTGCGGGAGTGGGTGCCGGCCTGAAGACGGAGGAAATAAACTCCCGATGGCATCCCGCCTCCCGATGGCATCCCGCCTCCCAATGTCATTCTGAACGAAGTGAAGAATCGGAACTGATGTGTGCCGGGCAAGAGCGGCCCGTCGTGGAGGCGGAGGACTTCCCGGCCGTCGAGCGCATAGAGGCTGAGCCGGACAGGGATTAGACCCCCCACTTGCGCACTTGGAAGGCGGACATTCTTGTCCGCTCTTAGGGCGGGCAGGAATGCCCGCCCTCCAAGTTCAATCGTCACCGTCGCCTGATCGTTAAACGGATTCGGCGCAATCGTAAGCGAGAGGGGATCGTCATCCCCTTTCCCATTCTCGTCATCCCCGCTTCCCCCCTCGTCATCTCCGCGCAAGCGGGGATCCAGTCCCGCACTTAGAGAATGGACATTCACAACCCAAACTTGCACATCCTCCTCCCACTCCTCCTCGCCGACCTGCTCCCGCGCATATCCGCTCACGACATATCTGCCGGTGTCTTGAAATGAGATGGACAGAGTGGACTGAGTGGACAGTGTATCCTCGGGTTCGTTTAGCGTCCACCAGAACTGAATCGAGTCGTTATTGGCATTGAAGGGGATCAGTTCGAAGGTCGCTTCCTGCCGCGGCTCAAGGGAGATTTCGGGGAGATTGGGCTCT
>VGIQ01000183.1 GCA_016867835.1 Calditrichota bacterium
GGGGGTCTCTTGCCGGTCCGGCTCAGCCTTTATGCGATAGACGGCAGAGAAGTCCTCCGTCTTCACGACGGCCCTCTATCCCCGGGAAGCCATACTTTCTCACTTTCAGACTTTCAGACTTTCACACCTCCCTCCGGCATCTATTTCCTGCGCCTTCAGGCCGGCACCAAATCCCTCGCTGTCAAGGCGGTCATGATGAGGTAGCCTTGCAGGACGTTTCATGGGTGTTAGCGTAGGGGCCGAAGCCGCCGTAGGCGCTTCGTGCCCGTTTGCAGGGTGGCGGAATGGCTCGTATCTGCGGGCAACTATTTTTGGGCGGGCTCGCAAAAACCCTTGACATCTTCCTCTTGCAGCCGTATTTTGTGAAAACCTTGCCTCGGGCTACGGCTCGGGCTACGGCTCGGGCTCAACGTCAACCCTATTCATCAGGAAAGACAATGGCTCGAAGCAACTCTCTCTCCTGCGCGCTCCTCGCGCTGCTCGCAATCGTCTGCCTCTTCGCCGCGCCGTCGGAGGCGTGGGCAACGGATTTGGACTTCGAAATGGATATTCAATGGAATGATGTCGATCCGTATGACGTTGAGGCGGAGGTTCAACTCCTGAATGCCGCTGGTCAAGCGGTCACTGAGTGGAAGAAAATGACCCCAAACGCCCAAGCTACCCTCTACACCCTAACCATCGAGGGTGTTCCCTCCAGCGCCGACACCGCGCGATTCCGGTGGAGAAATCCCGATAACAGAGAATGGGGCGGAATGGATATCGTCGGCTTTCCGAATGCGGATCCAGTCATTGCGGAGCCATCCTTGAATTGGAGCGGTTTGACCATAAATGATGTTTTCGTTCAGTAGAAGCCCTTGAGTTCGGCCAGGCCAGCAGAATCATGAATTTGCCAATCAAACCATACTGCGGTGGATGGTTCGATTCGAGAATCTGGTGCAGATGCGGAATGGCGCTTGCAACTTGGAGCCTGTTCAGCATAGGCGCCATTGCCCAGCCTGAAATCGACCTGCTGCGCCATTATAATATATCGGGCAATGATTACTTTACCGACCTCTACTTCATGGAGAATGGCGATTTCGTGCTCACCGCAAGAAGCAACAATGTGGGCAGTGTAACCAGACTCGATGCGGAAGGCCGCATTGGATGGCATGCACCTCTGGGCGACATATGGCTTCACTCAATAATCGAGGCAGATGATGGAGATTTGCTGGCCGCGGGTAGTGTAGGCCCTTCCCCGAGGGAGAGTATTGCATTTGTTGTTCGCATCAGTGGAGACGGGGAGGATGAAAGATGGCGTGCTGAATTTGGCCCAACCGCATTTTCAGGTATAATTGAGTTGAAAAGCGGAGAATTCGTCCTTTGCGGAACCAATTCTGGCGATGCAGGGCGGCTGGTCTGTATAGATGGAAATGGAGATCGAATTTGGGATCGCCAATACTTTGCAGGAGAAATGGGTTCGCTCCATCTCTATGCCCTTCGCGAAACTGTTGACGGAATCATAGCGGTTGGCCGCGGGTACCCATCGGGCTGGATCCTAAAAGTTGACTTTGATGGTGAGCAAACTTGGGCGAGAGTTTATGCCGCTCCTAATGGCAGAAGCTTTCATTCGATAGTTTCAGTTCCGGAAGGCGGCTTCGCTTTAGGCGGCATCTATTCTCAGCGGTGGGAATGGGGCGGACTTTGGCCCTATATGACCTTGACTCGAGTTGACGACGCTGGCGAAATAGAGATTGACCGAATCTATTCAGAACGGGATAATCCAGGGCATCAAAATGCTGGAATAGCGCGGCTGCCGGATGGATTCATCATTGTCGGATGGCAATATCCCAATCTCTTCAGGGGGGAAATGCTACGTCGCTCCTATCCCCTCGCCATCCGAACCACCCTAAATGGTGTCGTGGTCTGGCGAAAGGACTTTAGCCAAATAGTCGAAGCTGAAGGTATGGGTAACGTTTTGAGCAACCGTCTAGGCTCGGTCATCGCTCTCCCGAACAACGTCATCGTCGCCTGCGGTTCGATGGTGAGCAATGAAGAAGAAAACGGCGACGACGCTATCATCGTCCGCCTCGAACCCGACATCCTCGGTCCGGTCGTCTTCCACAAGGAACCCGAAGACTCCCTCCTTAAAGTCCTCCCCGGCGAAACCATCGACTTCCTCATCCGCGCCCGCAACCAGCAGGGCGAGGAAATGTCCTACCAGTGGACCTACCGCGACACCGTCCGCTCGCAAGATACTTCCTGCACTATCCGATTTAACGAAAGAGGCACCTTCCCGGTCGTATGCCGGGTTAACGCGGGTGAGTGGTCGGTCGAGGTCGTTTGGACGGTTGAAGTTGCTGACCTCTTCATCGCCTCCCACACCCCCGACACCCTATCCCTCACCGTCCAACGCAACAGCGAGATAGACTTCACTCTCGACTCCGTCGCCTACATTGGGGATAGTGAGAATCTCCGGTATGAGTGGATGATCTACGACTCTGCGGCGGTGAGGTGGGAGGAGGTGGCAGGGGATGACCGGATCGGAATCCGGTCCTACGCGTTCGCCCGGACCGGTGGGTATGCCCTGAAAGCCAAAGTCCTCGACCCGAACGTCGATCCCGTGCCTGCAGACAGCGTCCAATGGGCGATTCAGGTGCGCGGCGTCATACGAGCCTTTGAGCCGAATCTTCCCGAAATATCCCTCGAGCCGCGACAGGAAGCGACCTTTGAGTTGATTCCCTTCAATGCCAACAACGACTCGATTCAGTTCTGGTGGACGCTGGACGGGGAAGAAGATACACTGTCAATAGAGTCCATATTGTCCATATCTTTTTCTGACACCGGCAGATACGTCGTGAGCGGATATGCGAGGGAGCGAGTAAGCGAGGAGGAGTGGGAGGAGGATGTGCAAGTTTGGGTTGTCAATGTCCATTCTCTAAGCGCTGGACTGGATCCCC
>VGIQ01000184.1 GCA_016867835.1 Calditrichota bacterium
CTTGGGAATTAGCACCGGCTAACTCCGTGCCAGCAGCCGCGGTGATACGGGGGGTGCAAGCGTTGTCCGGATTTACTGGGTGTAAAGGGCGCGTAGGTGGGGCGGTCAGTCGGGGGTGAAAGGTGCGGGCTTAACCCGCACATTGCCTTCGATACTGCCGTTCTTGAGTGCAGGAGGGGATGGCGGAATTCCTGGTGTAGCGGTGGAATGCGCAGATATCAGGAGGAACACCGGTGGCGAAGGCGGCCATCTGGCCTGACACTGACACTGAGGCGCGAAAGCGTGGGGAGCAAACAGGATTAGATACCCTGGTAGTCCACGCCCTAAACGATGAGCACTAGATGTCGGGGGAATCGACCCCTCCGGTATCGCAGTTAACACGTTAAGTGCTCCACCTGGGGAGTACGATCGCAAGGTTGAAACTCAAAGGAATTGACGGGGGCCCGCACAAGCGGTGGAGTATGTGGTTTAATTCGATGCAACGCGAAGAACCTTACCTGGCCTGGAAGTGCAACTGCTCATCCCCTGAAAGGGGGACTCCTTCGAGGGTGTTGCAGAGGTGCTGCATGGCTGTCGTCAGCTCGTGTCGTGAGATGTTGGGTTAAGTCCCGCAACGAGCGCAACCCTTACCGTTAGTTGCCATCAGGGCGTAAGCCGCTGGGAACTCTAACGGGACTGCCCGGGTTAACCGGGAGGAAGGCGGGGATGACGTCAAGTCCTCATGGCCCTTACGGCCAGGGCTACACACGTACTACAATGGGCGATACAGAGGGAAGCAAGACCGCGAGGTGGAGCAAATCCCACAAAGTCGTCCTCAGTTCAGATTGCAGTCTGCAACTCGACTGCATGAAGGTGGAATCGCTAGTAATCGCCGATCAGCACGCGGCGGTGAATACGTTCCCGGGCCTTGTACACACCGCCCGTCAAACCATGGGAGCCGGTAGCACCCGAAGCCGCCCAAGTCAACCGCAAGGAGACAGGCGTCTAAGGTGAGATCGGTGACTGGGGTTAAGTCGTAACAAGGTAGCCGTACCGGAAGGTGCGGCTGGATCACCTCCTTTCTGGAGCAGAGTGCTCGCGGACCCTGAAAAGGAACTCCCAAGGCACTCGACGGTCGATACCTGGCAAATGGGCTTTATGCCCGCCGCGCGCAAAGTCAAACCAATTTTGGATTTTGGTTTTTGGAATTTGGATTTGTGGAATTGTTTCCTTCGACTCCAAAATCCAAAATCGAAGGTCCAAAATTCGAACGGGGCCTGTAGCTCAGGTGGTTAGAGCGCGTCCCTGATAAGGACGAGGTCACAAGTTCGAGTCTTGTCAGGCCCACGGCCGTCCCAAGCCTGTCGGCCGGGGGCTTCGACGATACCCGCTCTGCCGGCAGAAGGCGGGAGGCAACTGTCAGGCGGAGAGGGGAATTAGCTCAGTTGGGAGAGCGCCGGCTTTGCAAGCCGGAGGTCACCGGTTCGAACCCGGTATTCTCCACGAGAATGTTGTAAGACCTTCGGAGAGAATTTGAATATTGAAGGTTTTGAATGGGACGATGACAAGGCGGTCGTGAATGCCGGTAAGCATGGAGTTGAATTCACTGAAGCTGCTTCAGTATTCAGTGACCAATACGCTATCACCGTCTTTGATAAACGACATTCCCAAACGGAAGAAAATTTGCCACGTTTGGTATGTCAAGTCTCGGTAGATTGATCGCAGTTATGCATACCGAACGAGGAGAGAACTTAAGACTAATCAGCGCACGTGAAGCCACAAGGCGCAAAACAAGTTCTATGAAGAAAACCGAAAGAGATTATCCAACAGATGAATTGCTGCCGGAATATGACCTTAGCAATGGAGTTACCGGCAAGTATTACGAGAGGTATAAGGACAAGGTGAAAGTAGCATTGCTCGAGCCCGACGTCTATCAGATGTTTCCCAACTCCGAAGCCGTCAACCGGGCGCTGCGGGCGGTGGGGGAACTGATAAAGGCTGCCGGGCTGGAAGCGGGGAATAGGAAGAAGAGGGTAGCGTAATGTTGATAGCATGCTCAGAAGCTGTGTGCATTGCGGGCTTGGAGGTAGTAATAATCAGATTCCACTTGGTCGATGGTGGCAATGCAAAGTGTGTGGTAGGATAGGTTGGCATGATAGCGATCATGATAGCAATTGCAGCAGTTATCACGCCTATGAAGACCCATATGGTGAAGCGCCAGGGTATCTGCTAGAACGACCGCTTGGGTATAAGCCATTCAAACCGTCGGCTTCATAGTACGCGGGAGATCCGGTTCAAATCCGGTATTTACAGCAAGATTCAGAGGGAAGTAATGGAACGCATCGAGAGTTACACAATTCACTATACTAAGATCGATTCAGGCTACATGGCTCAACTGGTCGAATGGCCGGAAGTGCTAACAGAGGGCGTTGATCTTGATGATGCGCGGGAGTGTATTAAGGATGCGCTGCACGAAATGATACTGGCCTACAAAGAGAGCGGCTGGGAGATACCCACGGGCTCTGCTTTGATGGAAACACTCCCGACGATGGTCGCGTAGGTGTCTGTCAGTCGCATTGATTTATTGCGCTATTTTGAGGAGAATGGTTATTACTTACAGCGCGAGGGGCGTCGCCACAGTATTTATTTCAATGGGTTTAAGAAGATTCCGGTGAAGAGGCATAAGACCTTCGACCGGATTACCGCGAATCAATTATGCAAGCAAGCGGGCCTAAAACCCAAGTTCTAATTGGATACAGGCGATTCTGAAAACTAACTCCTTCCGGAGAGATACTCTCATCCCACTAATCTGGGTTTGTAGAAGAAACTAGAAACTCGTAGAATTATTGATATTTGACCGGCTTCCACGACGAACATACCGTCCGCTACTTCGACGAACAGACGCCGGTCTATGACGTGCAGTCGATGCGCGATG
>VGIQ01000185.1 GCA_016867835.1 Calditrichota bacterium
TCCAGCCATTCGAGCAGAACCGCACCTGGCCATAGTTCTGGCCGTAGTAGGGAAAGTTGAATCCGAGGTTGTAAGGCCCGACGTTGATGTCGTCGCCGCCCTGCAACTGGACCCGGCCCTGCATATTGACGATGTCGATCCACTCGAACTGCGGGCCATCGCCCTCATCCGAAGCGCGCCATTCGTAACCGGCTTGATCGGGGTTGCCGCGCCGGTCGCGTCCGGGCAGATTGCCTTCGGCATTGCGCAATCCGCGGCCCGAGGCGTCGCGGCGATTGCCCTGGTCGCGGTCGGGTTGGGCAACGATGCTCCAGATGAGGTCGTCGCCGCCGTCACCGGCCACATTGGCAATCTGCAGGTTGCGCACCACCGGATCGTCGTCAAGCAGCATCCCAACGCGAACGGTGGCATCGGTCTCGAGATCCGGCGGGGTTATGCCCTGCCCGACGAGGTCGAACCAGAAAGTGCCGCCGCCGTCGATGTTACGGGCGCTGGAGACGAAGGTGATCCGTCCGCCGCGATCGTTGATGTCCTGCGGGGTGAAGAGGATGTAGAAGACATCCCGTTCTCCCGGAGCCAGGACGAGATCAACGTCGAAGTCGGTGCCGAACTCGTCGGGGTTGTCGCTATCCACACCTTCGAAGGTGAGGTCACGGGTTCCGACGTTCCGGATTTCCACCGCCATCTCCGCCTGGGCACCGACATAAACCCGACCGAAGTCGTGCACATCCGCGGCACCAGCCATCGGCTCGGCAATCGGGTTAGTCTGAACCGCGGCTTCGCCGGTCACATGGACGAGGATGTTGACGTCCACCTGCGGATTCGCCGGGTCGTTCGATAGGATCATCAGGACTGCTTCATAGTCGCCATCGACGAGACCTTCGGCATTCAGCGTTACGACGATGTTTTCATCGCCGCCGGCATCGATGGTGCCGTCAGAAGGATCCCATGCCAGCCACCGGGTACCGCCAGCCGCGTCCGCCCAACGCGTCAGGTTGACGCACTCGGCCATCGACGACCAGCGCCAGTTCGCTTCATAGAAGAGCGTTCCGGTGATGCCGGTGTAGAGCACATGACCGCGACCAAAGGGCCAATCGGCAAGGATCGCCTTGTCGGCGTGACCTTCCGGCTGATAATACCAGACCGCTTCTTCGGGCAGACTGTTACGGAGGACGTGGTTGTAGTTGAGCGAATTGCCACGCATCCGCGTCCGTATCCGGTTCGCGTCCTGGTTGTCATCGCGGAAGAACTCGAACGGGGTCAGGAGCGGATAGTCCTCTTCCACACCTGCAGCCAGCCCATTGCCCTGCTGGTTCAGGAACATCGGATTGACCGTTCCCCAGTCGCCGCCGGGGCCGTTGACGACTGCGACGTTGCCGTCGTCACTGAACAGGTTGATCTGCTGGAAGGTGTTGCTGCCGCAGAACATCGAATAGACGCCGCCGCCGTCAACATATTCCATGATCTGGTCCCGACGCTGGGTGTAGGCCTGGAAGAACGCCGCCGACTGGTCCTCACCGGTCGCTACGAGATCGTATTGCGACAGGTCAACATCGGCCAGGTTTTCCATATTGGCCATATCGGGCCGCGGATCCTGATTCTGGAACACTTCCAGCCAGGAGTTGCGGTCGAACCAGCCGTATTGATCCTGAGCGCCCTTGACCAGAAGGATGCGCAAGTCATTCGGCTCGTCGCGACGTGGCCCAAGATTCAGCCGCTCCATTCCGCCGACCGGCGGATTGTTGAGCACCGAAGCCGGAATCTGCTGCCGATCAGTCTTGCTGGCACCGAAGTCGATCCAGCGCTCTTGCGCCACCGGTCCGGCGAAGCCATCCGCAATGCGCAGATTGCGCCGACCGGCGTCCCGCCGACGGGCACCCTCCGGCTCGCTGATGATCTCCGAATCGGTCGTCCAGCGCAAGGGCGCCTGGCCGCCGTTCGAGACGTTGATCACGTGTTCCTGCACCTCGCCAGTGATCATATCGGTCTCGATCGCTTGCGGATCGACGCCGATTTCCGGCGGGGCAGAGGTCGTGCCGTGCATTGCAATCGCGATGTCGTCGTTATTGCCGGCATTCGAGACAAAGGTCATCGTCCCGGCATGCTCGCCATCTTCGGCGGCATCCAAGATAAAGTTGACCACCGTCGCTTCGCCTGCACCCAACTCAAACGAACGCGGATCGGCGTAGAAGTTGTCGTCATCCGAGACGATGTCCTCGACGACGAGGTTCGCCGTGCCGGTGTTCTCGATCGTGACCGGAATGCTGTAAGGTCCACCGGTGAAGAGGTCGGGGAAGCGGGCATCCCACTGGTCCCAGTCCATGATGTCCGGGAAGCCGGCCGCTTCGTCCCAAGTCGCTTCCATCACCGGCGCACCGGTCACGTGCAGGAGGACATTGACATCGACCTGCGGCGACGCCGGGTCGTTCGAGAAGATCATCAGGACGCCTTCGTAGTCGCCCTCGACCAGACCCTCAGCGCTAAGCGTAACGACGACGTTTTGATCGCCGCCGGCGTCGAGTTCGCCCTCGGTCGGGTCGTATCCAAACCAGTAGGTCTCAGCGATGCCGTCGTCAACAACGAACCAACGCTGGTCGTCCCAACGACCGCACCAGAGGTTGTAGCCGTCATGACCAACACCGCAGTAAGGATACTGCGCCGGCCAGTTGAACTGCTGAACCAACTGCGGAGCATTACCCGAAACGTTATACTGACGAACTACGCCCGACGAGTTAGCCCAAAGATGACCCGCGTCATGCTTCGGAACCCAGCCGATCGCCCAGGCGTCGAACCCGATAACGTTACGGAAATTCATCGTCCGCAACTGCTGACGATCACCGACCCGGATCACATGCAGATTCTGCGTCGCGGCGCTGTTCATCCAGACCACGCCCTCGT
>VGIQ01000186.1 GCA_016867835.1 Calditrichota bacterium
CAAGGTTGCCGGTCTCCTTCTCCCAGAAGAGTTGCATCCCCATCGACCAGATGGTGTGCATCCAAAAGGTCATTAGAATACCGCCCAGGACGACGAAACCGGTGTATTCCTCGGGCGCGCCCATTCCCCGATAGACATAGACGAATGCTGCAACCGCCAGAAAGGGGAGGAGTGTATCGCCTAATATCCACGACAACTCCCGCTGTGCGCCGATTACGCGGACATAGGATCGGGCAATGACGACCTGTATGAAGTATTTAATGCGATGGAGCAATGGAAAGGATCGAAGTGAATGAAACACGAAGGAATGAAGATAATGCTAATGCTGATGTTAATGCAAATCAATACGGGCGGAACGAAGTTGATCCTATCTTGCAACTTGAGTCGCCAGGGCATTCCAATCCTTAATATCATCATCATTAGCACTATTAATCAGTGCAGAAAAGTGTTGACTTGGAGGGCGGACATTCTTGTCCGCCCTTGCCTAATAGGAACTCTTCATCAGGGCGGACAGGAATGTCCGCCCTCCAAGAACGGCAACAATAATCTGCACCTCCTAATAATTCGGGTCGCTTCGTTGACTGGTGGTTCAATATACGCACCGGGCGGGCGGTTTCACTCCCTCGCCTTGCGGCACCACCGGCAAAGCCCTAAATTGCCAGTATTCCCCGAACCGCTCAATGCGCAGGAGTTACCGCCTTGTCCTTCAATGAGTACTTGCCCATCCTTCCCGAGATCGTCCTGACGGTCTCGGCGATCGTCGTCCTCCTGACCGAACTTGCTCGACCGGGTGCAGCGCGGCTGCTCCAGACGATAGCCTTGATAGGCTTCGCAGGTGCGCTCGCGACAGCACTCGTCGTGGCAACCGGCGGCCCGCTCATTCCGGCCGGGTTCCTGAACGGGATGATCGCGACCGATGCCTTCGGTGCGCTAATGAAGGCACTTCTCTGCGGTGTCGGACTGCTCGCAGCGCTTGTGTCGCGCGACTATTTCGTGCCGCGGTTTGATGCCTCAGCAAGCGATGATCATAGTGAAGAGGGGAGTGCCGGGACCTTGGGTTCGACGCTGAGGACCGGCGAATATTACGCGCTCATGCTCCTGACCACCGTCGGGATGACGACGCTTGCCGCGGCAACCGATCTTGTAACCCTCTTCATCGGTGTCGAGACGATGTCGGTCGGGCTCTATTGCCTTGCCGGGATACGCTCCGAACGCCCCAGGTCGGGTGAGGCAGCGCTCAAGTATCTTCTGTTGGGTGCCTTCGCATCGGGATTCCTGCTCTACGGTATGGCGCTTATCTACGGCGCGTCGGGAGGGTATACGAACTTCTCCCGCATAGGCGAAGCGGTAGGAACGGGCGGGCTGCCGGGGATGATAGCGACGCATCCCGCCGGACCGGTACTGCTCGCCGGGGTGGCGTTGCTGTTGGTGGGGCTTCTCTTCAAGATCGCGGCGGCGCCGTTTCACTTCTGGTCGCCCGATGTCTATCAAGGCGCGCCGACGCCGGTGAGCGCTTTCATGTCCGCTGGACCGAAAGCAGCAGCACTGGCGGTCTTTCTACGACTCTTCGGGTGGGTTTTCCCCGGTGCAGTGGAGGTCTGGGGTCCGGCGATCTGGGTCGTCGCAGCGCTGACGATGACCGTCGGCAATGTTGCTGCGCTGGCGCAGACCGACCTGAAGCGCATGCTGGCTTATTCTTCGATTGCACACGCCGGTTACTTGCTGGTCGCCATCCTCGCGGCGTCGCACGAGCCTTCGCGCAGCCAGGCTGCCGGGGGGCTATTCTTCTACCTGACGGCTTACTATCTGATGAACATCGGCGCTTTCACGGTAGCCTATCTGGTAAATCGTTCGCGTGAGGGCTCCGACTACCGGATCGACGACTATAAGGGGCTGGCTTTGGAGCGTCCCTGGCTGGCAGGCGTGTTGACTATCTTTCTCGTCTCGCTGGCCGGGATTCCGCCGACGGCCGGGTTCTTCGGGAAGTTCTACATCTTCTCGGCAGCCGTCAAGGCGGGCTATGTCGGGCTGGTGGTGATTGCGGTGCTGAACAGCGTGGTGTCGGTCTATTACTATTTGCGATTGGTGGTCTATATGTATATGCGGCCCCGGGAGCATCCGGCTCCGGTGCGGTTGGGGCTGGCGACCGGCGTAGCGCTGGCAGTCTGCGCGGTCGGGATTTTGCTATGGGGGGTGCTGCCGGGGATGTTGATGGGGATGGCAAATGCCGGAGCAGGGGGGATCTACCTGCCGATGAATGGGCGGTGATTCCTCAGGGGGGGATATGCTAATCCTCGCGTAAGGTCGGATTCCGATCCGACCATTTCAAGAGTGTCTTCATGCCTCTCGGTGGGCAGTATCATCGGCGCGGGGCGTGATTAAGGCGGTCGCTATCATTTTGCGATCGTAGTCGGAATATTCGGACTGGCAGGATTGACATCGACCCGCCGGGTTTTGGGAATCAACACCAAGTCCATATCCTCCATAGGAATCGCGCCGAGCAACGCCTGATCGCCCATGACTAAAGCCCCGGCAAAGCCAGTTCGGTTCTTGAATCGAAGTTCGATCGGTCCGACATAAGGAACAGACGTCATCGTTCCGTCTGCAAGCGTGATCTCCTTGCGGTGATTCTCTTCGAGCATCAACTGCACTCGAACCGCCTCAGGAATGGAGAGGTGAACTGATCCGGTATCAGCCAAAGCCATCACCTTTACCGGGGCAATATCTGGTCGTCTTGGATTGCTAAGAATTAAGGGTGCGTTAATTAGCCCCATATTGAGTCTGTTGAAAATGGGTCTATTTTGATCTGCTATTCTCATTTCTAATTTTCAAAATAGACTTTATGCCGTTTTCGAGCGTTGTGTGAGAACCAAAA
>VGIQ01000187.1 GCA_016867835.1 Calditrichota bacterium
CGGTGAACTCTCCGGCGTCGTGATGCAAGGCTATGCCAATAAGCAGCACTCCGGTTACCTCGGCTCGTCGTTCGTCGGGGAATGGGTCAATCTTGGCGCCGGTACCGACAACAGCGACCTCAAGAACAACTACCGGCCGGTCGAGGTGACGTTCGCTGACGAGATCATCGAAACGGGTTCGCTGCATGCCGGTGTTTTTATCGGCGACTACGTCCGCACCGCCATAGGAACGCGGCTCAACACCGGATCCGCTATCGGCACCTGTGGTAACCTTTTCGGGATGGACTTTCCCGGCCAAAGCCTTCCACCCTTCATCTGGTATGCATCGAACGGGTATCAAGAGTATCGCCTCGACAAAGCCCTCGAGACCATCGGCATTGTGATGTCCCGACGCGGCAGCGAACTGTCAGACGACCGGCGGGAGCGCCTTGCCCGACTATTCGATGTCTCCCGGGAATTAAGATCGGTGTTTCTTGCCCGGGTTGGCAAAGTGTGAAACCGCGTGATCGTAGTGGGTTCCGGATTGCCGCGCTGCTGGCGCGCCTGGCAGTAGGACTTCTTCTCTTGATCGCTTCGATAGCCAAAGGCTACGATCTGGTCCGCTTTGGCCGCACCATCGAAGAAATCCTTGGGGCAATGGGTCTGCCTGAGTCGGTGTTGACGCATTACACAGGTCATATCGCCGCCGGACTGATAGTCCTTGTGCAACTCGGACTGGCCATTCGTCTGATCCTGGGAGTCGATCTGCGCCTAACGGCAATCCTGACGATTGCGATGTTCCTCCTTTTTACACCGGTTGTTCTATGGGGTGCGCTTTCGGGACAGGTGAGCGACTGCGGATGCTATGGATCGCTTTGGCGTCAGCCGCCGATGAGTGCCGTCATTGAGAACATCGTCTTGATTGGTCTTTTGCTCATCATCATTAAGTATTCAAAAGCGCTTACTGATCGCCCCGGATGGAACTGGCTCGCAGTAACCGGCGCGCTGGCTCTGCTCCTGGGAGCCAGCAATCTGTTTGCTTTGGCTCCGGGACTGGCTCTTCGCGCCGGACGCCCTTTCCCCGGCATTCGCACCGCCGACGCGCAGGGTCTAAGGTCCGACGGCCTTTACTGGTTCTTCGACCCCGGTTGCAGTTCCTGCATCGACCAGTTTGAGCGCGTCATCGCCCGGATCGACGGAGGCATCGGAGCAACTGTCAAGGGAATCACGAGCGCCTCGAATGGCCGTATAGCCGAGTTTGTGCAGGACTACGAGCCGCCCTTCCCGGTCCTTCGCATCAATCATCGAGAATGGGATCGAGCCGGACTTCCACGGGGCAGTCTTTTCGCAGTCCGACGAGGCAGAATATACAAGGTCTGGCGCGAGTTCGATATGCCGGTGGACCCGGCAGTCATTACCCGACAACTCGATTGACAATCGGCGCCGTCATCGTTGGAGCCGGCCGGGGAGAACGACTCGGCGATTCGACTCCCAAGTGTCTTGTGAAGGTGGCTGGAGTTCCGCTCCTGGCCCTCGCAGCGGCGCCCTTCCAGGAATGCTCTGCAATCTCAAGGATCGCCCTGGTGGTACCGGGAGGTTTTGAGGAAGAGGTTCGTCAACATACCCGAGATTATGGGCTAATGAAGGTCGCAGTTGTTATCCCCGGTGGCGAGAGGCGTCAGGATTCGGTCGAGGGTGGGATTAATGCAATCGGCCCTGACTGCGACGGGGTTCTGATTCACGACGGCGCGCGGTCGCTCGTCTCAACAACGTTGATCGACGCCGTTTGCACCGCTCTTGCCGACTATGAAGCCGTCCTGCCGGGGTTAGCCGTAACCGACGCAATGCACATAAAGAACGGCGACCACGCAGACCGGGGTCTCGATCGCCGTTCATTGGTTGCCGCTCAGACGCCACAAGGCTTTCGGCGGGACCTTTTGTTTGAGTCGTTGGCTCGAGGACGCGAGCGAGACTTGACGGCTGACGACGAAGTCAGCCTTGTCCGGGAGACCCATGGCGTCCGGGCGCGCATCATTGCGGGCGAGCGCGGCAACGTGAAACTAACCTGGCCGGAAGACCTAATGAATTACCGCGCAACGTTGATCGAGAGGGCACTGGCAATGGGAGGCCACCTTTGACCGGTCAAATCCGCATCGGCGAAGGTTACGATGTCCATCGCCTCGTTCCGGGGCGACCGCTCGTGCTGGGTGGCGTCCATTTCCCTTACTCGCTCGGACTGGCCGGACATAGCGATGCCGACGTACTCCTGCACGCCATTTGCGACGCGCTTCTCGGCGCGGCTGCATTAGGCGACATTGGAGCCCATTTCCCTGACGACAGCGAAGTTTACCGGAACATTTCCAGCCTGAAGTTATTGAACCAAATAGGTCTGATTCTCGAGGGCAGCGGCTGGAGGCCGGTCAATGTCGATTCGACGCTTGTCCTCGAGGCGCCCCGCATCTCGGATCAGGTCTTCCAGATGCGGCGCAACATCGCACGGGAATTGAAACTTGACGTCATGGCAGTGTCGGTGAAGGCGACGACCAGTGAGGGACTCGGCTTCATCGGAACAGGTGAGGGCATCGCCGCCCGAGCTGTCGCACAGATCATGGGCTTATAAAGCATCGGCGGGTGTTTGCACCTGCGCGCTGCATCTGCCCCGCGCCTCCCCATAATTACAAGTTAACGATGCGGCCGGGACGATTCCCGCCCTTCTCGCGATTCACTTAATAGACAGGAACTCCAATGCACATGAATCTGCCTGTATCGCTGCATATGACGCCGCCGGTCCGGCAGGTCTTGATCGGCGCTGGAGCGGTCA
>VGIQ01000188.1 GCA_016867835.1 Calditrichota bacterium
GTAACGCAAAATCGTCCCGACATCGTCAAGTCCTACTTCAAAGATAGACCCGTTCAGTATGCCGCATAATCAATCATACTATATTTTGCACCAGGTAATAGAAGCTGCCAGGTCCAAGAGTTGGCATAAAGTCTCAGTGGTTAGCATAGGATTAATGGCTATCTTTGCCGTCATTTCATTCATCTACGTATTATTAGGGAGCACGGTAAGCTAGGTTCAGTTTGGAACCAGGATATTTGTCGCTGGTACATTTGCGCTCTTGGCTGCGTATGCGGAGAGGCAAGCAAATCACCATCGTTCTGAAGAACACTTCAATCGGCAGGCGCAATTGACATTGGCTTCAATAGGCCCATTCATTCATAAATTGCCGAAAGAGAAGCAAGATGAGATTCTGTTCACACTTGCCAACCGGCTCTTTACTGAGTATGCATTTGATAATAAAGCAAATGAAGGCGATATGCTAGAATTGCCCAAAAAGGTTGTTTTGAAATGGCTCGAGAGCATCGTCAAACCAAAATAGTTATATTATTCCGAACGATTCTATAATGCATTTACCTAAAGAAGCTACAATCGAATTTCTTAAGGAACTTCCCAGAGATGACCAAAACACTTACACTCGATTCAAGCGGACGGATTGAACTCCCGACGGAGATTAGGGAGAGGGTCAATTCGATTCCAGGCAGCGAGATTCGCCTGCGTGAGACCGAAGAAGGAACTTTTGTCCTTGAGGTAGGGCACAAGCCGCGGGATCTACATGGGATCGTAAAGTCCCATGGTATCCATTTGACATTAGAGCAAATCGAGCAGATCATAGAACGGCAGGGATCAGATGAATGATAGCCTTGGATACGAATATCCTAATCCGATTGCTGGTTGCCGATGACGACGACCAGTACCTCCGCGTCGAACGGCTTTTGGATGTGTTAGAGCAGAGCGGCGAAGAGGCTTTGATTACAGATATTACACTGGCGGAGACAAGCTGGGTGCTGAAGACTGGATATAAGGCATCAAAATCCGAAATCGTCCATGCACTTGAAGCCGTTCGCAATACCTTGGGATTTAAGGTGATTTCGCCCATCAGTTTTGAACGTGCCCTGAATTCCTTTCGCAATGGAAGGGGAGGTTTCGCGGACTATTTGCTACGCGAGCAGGCACTCGATGCCGGCTGCAGAGCGATCGCTACTTTTGATAGAAGACTGCTGCAAGAAGACTTGTTCTTCAGTCCGGATTAGAGATTCAAATGATTGATAGGGAATAGCGGGCATCCCGAAATCATTAGCGCCCGCGGGGAATCCAGATTTTCCCACACCCCCACATAACTCCTCCCCGCATCAGACATCTGACGGGGCTTTAACAACCGAAGTCCACAGGAGACGAATGCAGCATTACGAACTGATGTTCATTCTCGACCCGGCCAACGAAGAAGCCGAAGTCGAGGTGAAACAGAAGATCGAAGGGATCATCACCGGCCGCGAAGGCGAGATGATCTCGTTCGATAAACTCGGCAAGAAACGGCTCGCCTACCCGATCGCCAAGCGACCCTACGGCACCTACTTCCTCGCCAACCTGAAGGGGAACGGCCGTATCGTTCAGGCGCTCGACTACTTCCTCCGGCTCAACACCACCGTTCTCCGCCACATGATCATCGCGTTCAGCGAGAAGGATCTCGGCCTGCGCCAGCGGACCGAGGTCGTCCTCGCCGAGGAAGCCGAACGGATGCGGCTTGGCGGTCGGCCTATAGGAACCAAGGGAGATGAGGAAGTCGCGGCCGAAACCGTGATTGAGACCATAACGTCCGGCGAAGATTCGATTATCGCCGAAGCGGAGGAGATCGTCTCCGCCGAGGAAATCGACGCCCGGACACCCCCCGCGGACATTGAAGCGGCTGCCGATGAGGTCATATCGGCAGCGGTCGAGACGTCCGAAGACGACACGGATGAAAACACTAACACTAAGGAGTGATCAATGGCTGATCTGAAAATGCCCGATGTGAATAACGTCATCATCGTCGGGAACCTCATCAAAGACCCGGTGATCCGTCAAACGACGAACGGCACCCCGGTCGCCAATTTCACCATCGCCTCCAATCGCAAGTTCAAAGATAACTTCGGGCAATGGAAGGAAGACGTCTGCTTCGTCGGCATCGTAGCCTGGTATAAACTGGCTGAATCGTGCGCGGAGAACCTGCACAAGGGCAGCGCGGTGCTGGTTGAAGGTGAACTGCAGTCGCGCCAGTGGCGCACCGATGATGGCAACTATCGCAGCATCGTCGAAATTAAAGCACGCCGCATCCAGTTCCTTAACAAGCGCGAGATGGTGCTCTCGGACATCGAAACCGACAACAACTTCTCGCACTCGGAAGACACCGCTACGATCCAGGAATCACCGGTTCCGTCCGGCAACGGCGGCGAGCCGGCTGAAGACGAGAGCCATTTCGACTTCGGATTTCGCGAACTGAAACTCTAAAGGCGCGCCAATGCTCATACCCCGCAAGAAGATCTGCCGGTTCTGCGAGAATCGCATCTTCTACATCGACTACAAGGACGACCGGCTGCTGCACCGCTTTATCACCGAAGAAGGGAAGATCATCCCGCGCCGCATTTCGGGCACCTGTGCTCAGCATCAGCGGCAACTCGTGACAGCGATCAAGCGCGCGCGGCAGATGGCGATCATTCCCTACATTCTCGACACAGTAAGGTAGGAGAGACCTCCCATGCGCATCGTTCTCAAATCAGACGTCGAGAAGTTGGGCCGTGCTGGAG
>VGIQ01000189.1 GCA_016867835.1 Calditrichota bacterium
ATGCTAATGATGGATTCGGTTACGAGGCTGGCGATGGCGCAGCGTGAAGTCGGTCTCGCCATCGGCGAACCGCCGACCAGCAGGGGCTATACGCCGTCGCTCTTTGCGATGCTCCCGAGGCTGCTGGAACGTGCCGGAGCCTCAGAGAACGGCTCGATCACCGGACTCTACACGGTGTTGGTCGAAGGCGACGATATGAATGAACCGGTTGCCGATGCCGTCCGGTCGATCCTCGACGGGCACATTGTGCTGTCGCGCAAACTGGCTTCGCAGGGCTGGTGGCCGGCCGTCGATCCGCTTCCTTCGGTGAGCCGGGTGATGCCCGATGTAGTGTCGCCGGAGCACCGGCGGGCCGCGGCGCGGCTCAAGCAACTACTGGCAGCCTGGCGCGATGCCGAAGACCTGATAAACATCGGCGCCTATGAGAATGGCGCCAACCCCGATGTCGATGCCGCCCTAAAACTGATGCCCGACATCAGAGCCCTGCTGGGACAGGAAATGCACGAAAGTGAAGACTACGAAATCGTCGTCGATCATCTCATCGCCATCGCGGGGGCTTCGGAGGCGGCCCGATGAGCCGGTTTCGGTTTCGACTGCAGAAGGTGCTTGACCTGCGCGAGAGTCTGGTCGATCAAGCCGAGCGAAAACTGGCTGAGGCGCGTCGTCGGGAATCTGAAGAGAGGCAGAGTGTCGCGGCAGCCGAGGCGGCTTCGGATGAAGCGATGACGCATCTTAGAGCCACCGTTGGCCGGACGTTCAAAGCCGGTGATGCAATAACGATTGCCCGGCATCAAGGCGCGCTGAAGGAGTGTGTCAAAGCGGCGAGGGTGCGCCTGGCTGAAGCCGGCGAGGTCGTCAGTGGCCGCCACTCTGAACTTGTCAATGCGGCGCGAGATCGGTCGGCGCTCGAACTACTTCGCGACCGACGGCTCACCGAGCACCGGGTAGAAGAGACCCGACGCGAACAGACGATCATCGATGAAGCAGCACTCAGGACTAATCATTCGGCACGCCGGATCAAGGACTTAAGTGGCATCTGAAGAAGAACAGGACCTAACCCCTGAGGAACTGCGGGCGGTCGGCAAGGGAAACCGCAAGCCGCTGCTGATCATCGCCCTGGCCGGACTGGCCGGGGTTGCAGCGCTCTGGCTGCTCCTCAAGTCCAGCGATAGACCGCAGCAACCAATACCGACAGCGCACGAACAGCGTCCTGCTCTAACTGTTGCCGAGCATGATGTCGATTTGGGCAGCGTTACCGGGGACACTTTGGCATCGGCGCTTCCCAATGATACAGCGGAGCCCATTGACCTGGATGCAGGTCACGACCTGGCGATTGCCGATTCGGTGCCGCAGGAAGATCTTCCAAGCAATCTGCCCGAGTCGGATTTTGTAAAGATGCTAAAGGCGGATGTCTCGGACGAGGAGTTGCTTGCGATCCCGACTGGTGAAGAAGATGCGCTATTGGCTGCACACCTTGAAGGTGTTCCAACTGCGCTTTACGGATTGCACAGTGCGACTTCCGATTCTGAGGGGATCATTCAGTTCATTCCCGTTGATTCATCGGTCATCATTCAGACGGCATTGGCAGCCTACAAAGACTCGGTAGCGCAGGTGCTCGACACGACGATGCGAGCCGGCAGCGAAGCGCGAGCGGCGCTCGAGCAGTTGTCAGGTGCCAACCGGCAACTCTCGGACCGGCTGGCGCGAGTGGCAGCAAAAGTCGATTCCGCCCGTGCCGCCGAAGTGAAGCGGCTCGCCAAGATCATTGAGTCGATGCGACCGGCTGCCGCGGCGCAGATGCTTGCCGAACGTTCGCCGGATGAAGTGTCGGAGATCCTCTTCAAAGTGAAGCCGCGTGCAGCGGCGTTGATTCTGCAGGAAATGGCGCCCTCGCAGTCGTCCGGCGTTGCTGCACGGGTGGTGCGCAAATGAGCGGTGCGATGACACTGCTGAAGGCTATGCTCGGGCTTCCCAAAACAGGTCCGATTGTAAGCGTTGCGCCTGCGGTAATAACCAGGTATTTTTCGTTCCGACCGAAATTCGATGCGCACCTTGCGGCTGCCTCCAAGGATGAACCTCGGTTGGCTCTGGCGGGAGCGACCAGCGCTGTAATACCGCTTCAGATTCCGGTGGCTCCGCAGGTGATAACGCCTGGGGAGAGTCCGTCGGACCACGCGACCATCCAGGACCCGCCGCCTGAGCAATCACATCGCCAAAAATACGTCACCACGAGCGCAGCGAAGCAATCTCCTGTTTCGCCCCGCCAACCCGTCATTGCGAGCGCAGCGAAGCAATCTTCCGTCGCTGCAATGCAACCACTCATCGACACCGGTTTCAAGTTGGGAGTGTTGGCGAATAGTGACGTCGTTCCCGCGAAGGCAGGAACCCAGTCAAGCCAATCAAGTCTGGATCCCCGCCGGCGCGGGGATGACGATGCCGGATTGCAGCGCTATTCTTCCCAAGCGGATACTAAACCGCCCGTCATTGCGAGCGCAGCGAAGCAATCTCCTGTTTCGCCAAGCAAGCCCGTCATTGCGAGCGAAGCGAAGCAATCTCCTGTTTCGCCGAGTCAGCCCGTCATTGCGAGCGCAGCGAAGCAATCTCCTGTTTCGCCGAGTCAGCCCGTCATTGCGAGCGCAGCGAAGCAATCTCCGGTTTCGCCGAGTCAGCCCGTCATTGCGAGCGCAGCGAAGCAATCTCCGGTTTCGCCGAGTCAGCCCGTCATTGCGA
>VGIQ01000190.1 GCA_016867835.1 Calditrichota bacterium
AAGAGACCCCCCACTTGCGCACTTGGAGGGCGGACATTCTTGTCCGCCCTTAGGGCAGGCAGGAATGCCCGCCCTCCAAGATCAATCGTCACCGTCGCCTGATCGTTGAAGGGATTCGGAGCAATCGAGATATTGAGGGGATCATCATTCCGGCGAAAGCCGGAATCCAACCCAAAATCATCCACACTCAGCATTCCCACATTCACCACCCACCTTTGCACATCCTCCTCCCATTCATCCTCGCCGACCCGCTCTCGCGCATACCCGCTCACGACGTATCTGCCGGTGTCTTCGAAAGAAATGGACAGGATGGACTGAGTGGACAGTGTATCCTCGGGTTCGTTTAGCGTCCACCAGAACTCGATGGAGTCGTTGTTGGCATTAAAGGGAATCAACTCAAACGTCGTTTCCTGACGAGGCTCGAGGGAGATTTCGGGGGTATTGGGCTCATAAGCCCGAATAACGCCACGCACCTGAATCGCCCATTGGACGGAATCGGCGGGCATGGGATCGACATTCGGGTCGAAGACCTTGGCCTTCAGGGCATACCCGCCGGTCCGGTCGAACGCGTAGGACCGGATTCCGATCCGGTCGTCCCCTCCCACTTCTTCCCATCTCACCGCCGTCGAGTCGTAAATCAGCCACTCATAACGAAGGTTCTCCAAGTCCCCGATATAGGCGACGGAGTCGAGGGAGAAGTTGATTTCGCTGTTGCGGCGGAGAGTTAAGGAGAGGGTGTCGGGGGTGTGGGAGGTGATGAAGAGGTCGCGAACGTGGACGAGCCAGCGGACAGAATCGAACATGTCCCCATCCGAAGCAATCCCGACAATTTCGGCATCCCCAATAATGTCAAGAGCTACCACAAAATCAGCCTCCCGTGCGATGGTATCGCCACGAAGAGTATAGTAATAAAATATCTCGTCGCCTTGTGCGTCCTCGGCGCGGATGTGATAAGCGATGTCGGATTCAAGCAATACGAAGAACTCAAGATCAACCGGCGAGTATTCAACGATTAGCGGTGCAGATCGTTCGGGTTGAAATTTCGCTAGAATCCCCCCGCCTGCGCCGTCGGCTTCCGATCCCTGACCGGCTGCAAGAATTGCCCCGCGTTCATCAATCCTAACCGAGCGCATCATGCTGCTCTCAAATTCACCTCCCTGGATCGGGATGACCACCGTCCATTGCAGATTACCACCATCGCCAATCCGCAAGATATGCCCCCCCGAAGGCTGATATCCTGCAATAACGAACCCCCCGTCCGACGAGGAGACAACATCAAACGCAAAGCGGCCACCTCTTTCGAGTTCACCTTCCAAACCAGATTGCCAAATGACTTCGCCATCTGCAGCGACTCGCGCAGCATAGGTTACTCCCTCCATATTTACTGCTGTATTATGAAATCCCACAGCAAGGAACCCCCCTTCCGGAACTGAAGTGAGCGCACCGAAACTCTCTGAGTATGTTCCTTCTCCGCCGAGAGTATAGGTCTGCGACCAGATCGGTTCACCACGTTCATCGACCATAAGCAACCATCCGCGCCAGTTTGCCGATCCGGCCAAAAGATACGCTTCTGCGCACTCCCGTAGCGCCCAAAACGAATCGTGTCGACCCGCAGCACCGTAGGTGCGTTGCCAGACAATATCACCATTACCGGTGATCTTGACCAAATAGGCGTCGCCTTGAAACATGTCGTTTGACAAATTAACTCCCGCCGCAAGGAAGTTGCCATCTTTCAGTTCGATGATTGCATGAAATTTCTGTTTCCTTTGTCCGCCGTAGTAGATTCGCCAAATCGGCTCCAACTCGGCCGAAACGCGCACAATCACTCCATCTCCCTCATTGACGCCATCATCGAAACCTGCAGCCACCAAATCGCCGTTATCCGCTTCTATCAGACTGTGAAGCGTCTGAAACCGGTTTGATTCATGAATTACTAGTTCGTGCAGTGGGTCGCCGGCTTCATCGACCAGCAGCATCCATAGACTCAATTCACCGGTATTGTAATACCCGCTGAGTGCCAGATTTCCGTCTCGAGTGCGATAGAGATCGTAAAAGCAATTGGCATATAGATGTGGACGATTGTTGCTCGGATATATGCGCGCCCAATCCATAGCCGGTTGTGCAAAGGTCGCAACTGACAATATGGTTGTAAATATCGAAGATGGAACGGAGATATTGCGAATCACATTTTCCTCCGAATAGGGCGGGGCGGACCCTGGGAAAGTCCGCCCCGTTCCTTGCTTTCCTTCAGCGGGCGAATATTGTCACCCGCCACGTAAACTGATTGACTGTGTCGCTTGGCTGATGCGGATTGTCATCCGGTGAGACCGGGGCAACGGTAGCGGTGACGATACGTACCCGCCAATGAGTTGCCCAGGAGCCTCGAACGCGAAGATAGATACCGTTGCCGACATTGTCCATTTCCAGCCACTGTCCCCATTGACCCTGGCCGTCCTGCCAAAATGAAATCTCAAGTTCGAGATTGTCGATCGGCAAGTCTGTCAGATCATCGATAACATCGACCCGGTATTCAACGTCCGCGCGAGCCTCTTCCGGCTCCGGCCAGACGAGCACGCCGACCGCGATGAGCATCACGGCGGCGATGATGAGGGTGAGGGTTCTGCTTTTCATACTTTTAACCTTTCGTTGATTGCGTTCACCAGTGAGACGATTATCTCT
>VGIQ01000191.1 GCA_016867835.1 Calditrichota bacterium
GCCGTTGCCTGACTGCTGCCGCCTTCGCGCGAGTGCAGTCTAGTGAGCCGGTCGCTGCCCACTTCCAGCCTCACGGGACGCCCCTCTGTCATGCTGAACGCAGTGAAGTATCTCGCCCCTCTCTTCGTCCTCGACTTTCAAATAGACCCAGCCCTTCACCCCGGCATCCGGTGGCGCCTCGAGCCACCCCGTCCGCGGACCGCCGCGATGACCTTCTCGTGAACGCCCGATGAATTCCAGTGAGATGTTCTTCTCACTGGTGAACGCAATCAACGAAAGGTCAATAGAATGAAAATCAGAACCCTCACCCTCATCATCGCCGCCGTGATGCTCATCGCGGTCGGCGTGCTCGTCTGGCCGGAGCCAAAAATGGCGCTTGCCACGGACTTGGATGCTGAACTTACCCTTGATTGGGGCGCAGAGGATCCATTTCACTGCGGGGCGACCGCAGAACTCCTCGACAGCAATCAGCAGCCTTTCAATCCTCCCCGAGTCATCAATCTAAATCCAAACGCGGGATTTACAGTCTGGACTGGCACCTTCCTCAATGTGCCGAGTCAGGCTTCGTTTGTGCTGTTCAACTGGAATCCAGGATTACCTCCTCTCAATTGGGAGCCATTTCCGGTTACAGTGCAACTCAACTGGTTGGGAGTAACCCAAGGTCAATCGGCGGTTCAATAATCGAATGCCGAGATGGGCAGAGCGGCGAATCTGATTTGCTGCTCTGCCCTTTGGCGAAGGACAATCCAAATGCGAATCTTCCTGCTGCTATCGTTGACGCTATATTGGGCGATTGACGCCCCAGCGCAACCTCGAGCCAATCTCATAGAATACTATGACGCCAGTGGGGGCGGCGTAGATAGTTTTCAAGATCTATTCATGGCGGATAATGGCGACTTTGTAATCTGTGGTCGGAGTGCAGGCAACACTTGGTTAATTAGGCTTAATACGCAAGGAGAGATCATATGGGAGGTAAGAGGAGATAGAACTCGATACCTTTCGGTCATTGAAGCCGATAATGGTGATATAGCTGCGGCCGGGTCATCGGAGCGAGACTTCCTTGCTGCCAGATATTCTGCCGATGGTGACATGGTCTGGCAACGGGGTTACTTTCCAGGTAGTTGTGATGCCATCATAGAGTTGAAGGGGGGAGGATTGATGTTGACCGGCGCGATATCTTTTGAACAAAGTCCATGGTTACGGGCGGTTGTTCAGCACATCGATGCAGAAGGTGAGCCGGTGTGGATTTGGCTGCATCCAAATGCGGCATTGAACACCTGGTTGTTCTCTATGCGAGAAGCCGAAGATGGCGTGGTGGCTGTTGGTCGTGAAGTCAATATGCGAAACGGATGGGCACGGGGGATGATTGTGAAAGTCGATTTTGAAGGAGAGACTGTCTGGATAAGGGAGCTAAATCTCGAGCAGAGTTCCAGGCTGGCATCAATAATCTCCTTACCAGAAGGTGGTTTTGCAGTTGTTGGCGCCTATGATGTTGGTTCGATAAATACTCAAAGATTGATGTGGGGGCGTCTGGCCGCAAACGGGGAGTTAAATGATTGGAATACCTTTGATTTGCGAGGAACACATGGTAATGATCTTCGCGTGTTGAATGATGGTGGCTTGATACTGGTGGGACAGCGCATTGGACTAAGAAAGTACCCTCTCGCCATCCGATTAGATCGTCAGGACAATATCATCTGGCAGATGGACTTGGCTCATCTAATTGATCGTCAGCCGGACCAGAGGCCACCACTGGAGAATGTTCTGCGGTCTGTAGTGGTTAGTCCTAACAATGTCATCCAATCTGTTGGGACGATGTTTCGTTCTGTTGATACAAATCTTGATGGGGTGCTTATTCGCCTCGAACCGGATATTCTCGGCCCGGTAGTTTTCTATAAGGAGCCGGAAGATTCTGCACTTACCGTCCTACGCGGCGACACCCTTCGCTTCATCGTTCGGGCTCGCAATCAACAGGGTCTCGATATGTCCTACCGCTGGACTTACCTCGATACTGTTCGCAGCACTGACACCACCGCTCTTATTAGGTTTGATGAATTGGGCACCTTGCCGGTCGTCTGCCGGGTTAACGCGGGTGAGTGGTCGGTCGAGGTCGTTTGGACGGTTGAAGTTGCTGACCTATTCATCGCCTCCCACACCCCCGACACGCTATCTATCACCGTCCAGCGTAATAGCGAGATCGACTTCTCCCTCGACTCCGTCGCCTACATCGGGGATAGGGAGAATCTGCGGTATGAATGGATGATTTACGACTCGGCAACGGTGAGATGGGAAGAAGTGGCAGGGGATGACCGGATCGGAATCCGGTCCTACGCGTTCGACCGGACGGGTGGCTATGCCTTGAAAGCCAAGGTCTTCGACCCGAACGTCGATCCGGAGCCGGCCGATTCCGTCCAATGGGCGATTCAGGTGCGGGGCGTAATACGCGCCTTCGAGCCGAATGTGCCCGAATTATCCCTCGAGCCTCGCCAGGAAGCGACCTTCGAACTGATCCCCTTCAATGCCAACAATGACTCTATCGAGTTCTGGTGGACGCTGAACGAAGTCGACACCTTGTCTACTCAGTCCACTTTGTCCATATCGTTCGCTGACACCGGCAGATACGTCGTGAGCGGGTATGCGCGGGAGCGAGTGAGCGAGGATGAGTGGGAGGAGG
>VGIQ01000192.1 GCA_016867835.1 Calditrichota bacterium
GAGACCGACCGGCGAAACCTGCGTAAACTGCCACGAACCGGGATATGATAAGCTGCTCGCCGGCTGGAAGTCCGATTTCAGGATGGCTCTGACCTCCGTCGATTCGTTGCTCCACCTTTGCCGCAAGATCGAGACTCCGGAACTATCTGCCCTCAGGAGTCGCCTCGATAAACTGAGAAAGGACCGTAGTCTCGGCGTCCACAATTACGCGATGGTGGATGGCATACTCAAGGCGGATAACGAGTGGCTGGTTAAATTTGTGAAGGAGCACGGCTTGAGCGTCAACCTCGCCTTGCCGGAGCCGGCAGAGTAGGGCAAGCGGGTTCGAATTTAGAAAACAGAAGCGGCGGGCAAACCCCGCCGCTTTGATTTCGTCAGTGAACTTCTGCATTCCGTGAGAGCCGGGCGACTCTCAACGCTTGACCGTCGTGTTGACGGCGCGACGGATTCGCTTAAGCCTCTACCATCCTCGCGCGCTCCGCGACGACGATCGGTTGATCGGCGCCGCATTTCCGGCAGCCGCCTTTCACTAATCCGGGAGTTTCGACTCCGTAGCCGCGCCGCTTGACTAACAGTTCGCCGCACTGCCGACAAAAAGTATCCTGCCGTTTGCCTTCCCAGACATTTCCAAGATAGACGTAGTCGAGATGCGCCTTCGCAATTTCGTAAGCGTCGTTCATAAATCCAAGGTCCGTCGGCGGGAGGTCATAGCGATTGGCGGGGAAATAGCGCGACAGATGCAGCGGTGTCGCGCTATCCATCGACCCGATCCACTTTGCCAGCCGTTCAACTTTACCGAGATCGTCGTTGACGCCGGTTACAATCAAGTGGGCGATTTCAAGATGCTTGCCTGCTTCGTAAATCATTCTCATCGTTCGCTGTACATCTCCAAGATGGCCGCCGCAGAAGTGACTGTAGCAGAGGTCATCATCGGATTTCAGGTCGATGTTGAAGGCGTCGGCGACCGGAAGAAGTTCGCGAAGCGGTTCGGCGTTGATGTAACCGTTGGAAATAAATATGTTAAACAAGCCGCGCTCGTGCAGTAACCTGCCAGCGTCGAGGACGTATTCATACCAGATCAACGGTTCCGCGTAAGTATAGGCGACGCCGATTCCATCGAGGGCGTCCACCATATCGGCGAGTTCTTCGGGCATCACCAACCTTGTCGGAGCGCTGTTCTGACTGATCTGCCAGTTCTGGCACCATTCGCAGGTCAGGTTGCAGCCATTCGGACCGACCGAGAGTATCTCGCTGCCGGGATAGAAATGGTAGAGCGGCTTCTTCTCGATTGGATCGAGATGAAGCGAACAGACCTGCCCGTAATTGGTCGCAATCAGCCGCCCGTCGATGACTTGCCGTCCGCCGCAAACGCCGATCCCTCCCTCGTCGAGCTTGCAAAACTTCGGGCAGATATCGCAGCGGATGCGCTTCCCTTCGCGATGCTGAAACGGCGCCTCGATCATCCGTGGGCGCTCTATCGTTCCCGATGCGTTCAACGATTCCTCAACTCAAAACCGTAATGTATTACGCCGGGCATCTTGCGCGGTTGGATGACCAGCGTGTATGATGAGAGGTAAATAATCCCCTGAGCGCTGGCGTCATTGCTGCCGGGTCGGATCATCCCCGGGTTGCTCTACGCTCAGCCGCCGGTTGGCGGAAAGGCTTTCTGCCCGACTATCGCAAGCAACGAGCGGTCAATCAAATCGATTGACCGCTCGCTCGATAACCGCTTCGCGGCGCAATCGGAGCCGGAGTCCTCAGTCGAAAGAGTATCCTTTTCTGGCGCCTTTCTTATGATCGCCGATATGTTCTAGCTCATTAAGTTGGAACGTCAGGGCAAGCAGCCCCAGCGCCGGCTGCTCATTTCGAACGACGAACCCGGCAGGCACATTCAACTGAATAGGGGTGAAGTTCCAGATCCCCTTAACGTTGCATTTCACGAGCGAGTCACAGATGATCTGGGCGGATTCTTTCGGCGTGGTGATGATGCCGAGCCGGACGTCGTTGGTCTGCACGAACTTCGGAAGGCTGTCCGGGTGGAGTATCGGAATGCCGCGTATCGATAGCCCGACCAGCTTGGCATTGTTGTCGAACAGCCCAAGTAACCTCAGGTTCATTCGTTCAAAGTAGGCGTAACTGGCGAGAGCAGCGCCGAGATGGCCTACGCCGATGATCACCATCCCTTGCGGCTTATCGACGCCGAGGATGCGTTCGAGCACCTCAATCAACAATTGCCGGTCGTAGCCGAGGCCCGGTCTGCCAAATCCGCCGAAGTAGTGGAAATCCTGACGGAACTGGGTTGCTTTGATCCCGAGCGCCTTGCTGATCTGGGCGGAACTGACGTGAGTCTCTTCGGCGGGCAGGAGAGTCAGGTAATTCAGATAGCGCGCCAGCCTGTTTATGGTGAGAGAGGGAGGAGTCCGTCGATATTTCATTTCTTTTCCGTTAACCATTTCACATAATATAGCCCCCTACAAGGCTATCTGCAAGAGATTCTTAACAAACTCTCAGTTTAGTTAGGTCTGACTTACACCTTCGTTGTTCAGCGATGTCTCCGGAACGGAGGCGCGGCCTTTTCCCCTGCCTTAATTGCCCTTCCGTGATAGCAGAGACCAGTCCGGCGTCGCTTGAGGGCAGACTACTGA
>VGIQ01000193.1 GCA_016867835.1 Calditrichota bacterium
CTCGACGGCAAGCGTGGTGATATCGGCAACACCGCCAGGGCTTATGCTCGCGCGCTCTTCGACAACCTTGGCGGAGACGCCGCAACCGTCAGTCCCTATCTCGGAGCCGACTCGCTCGAGCCGTTCGTCGAACGTCCTGACCGCGGCGTCTATGTGCTTGCGGTAACATCCAATCCGGGCGGTGCTGCATTGCAAAACCTCGACTGCGAAGGCGAGCCATTCTATCTGCATATCGTCCGGATGGCCCGGCAACTAAGTCGGGAAGGCAACGTCGGCCTTGTTGTGGGGGCTACGCGGCCTGAAACCTGGAAGTCGATTCTAAGTGAGGCCCTTGACATGCCGCTCCTGATTCCCGGTATCGGCGAGCAAGGCGGAGACCTCGCAGCATTAAAGAACGCCCTCCAGGACTATCGCGGACCGGCGCTGGTCAACGTCTCCCGCAGCATCCTCTATGCATCGTCAGGAGAAGACTTCGCCTCCGCCGCCGGCGACGCAGCCGGCCGTTTCCGGGAGCAACTCGTTCAATGATCACTGACCGGAAGGCTTGATGCTCGGCCCGAACTTCCTCCAGATCCGCGACCGGGTCGAACTGCGGGTGTCGCATGGCGATTCGGTCAGCGTCTTCGATGTCCGGGTCCAGGACATTCAGCCCGACGGCATTTACATCGATCGTCCGATCATTGACAAACGCCTTATGCCGGCGCGTATCGGCAGTCTCATCGAAATTCAGTTCCAGCGTCAAGACGCGACCTACCGCTTCAACACCCGCATCCTGCGTGAGGAAGCCATCGGCCTGCTGCCCATTCTGGTTGTCGAGCGTCCTCGCGAACTGGAGCGCATTCAGCGCCGCGAGCACTTCCGGCTCGACATCGAGATGCCGGTTCGCTTGCACCGCCTACAGCGTGACAAGGTCGAACGACTAAGCCCGGCGATTACGGGCACCGCCGTTGACCTCTCGGCCGGCGGCCTTAAACTTGCCGCCTCGGAAGACGTCCTGAAAGGCCTCGAGGAAGGCGAGCGCGTGCTCCTCTCTTTCTCACTGGAGAAACTCCTCAGTATCTTTCGCGTTGAGGCCGTGGTCCTTAAGATCCTGCCCGATTCCCGGCGCGACGACTACCTCGTCCTGATGTGCCGGTTCACCGATATTCCCAAGGAGTTGCAGGAGGAAATCATCGTTCACAACATTCGTTATCAGCAGCGCTACCGGGTCGAAAAAGGGGGGAGGGCTGGTTGATGGAAATGACTCAAGTAGAGCAGATCTTGCGCGACGCAGGTGCTTTTCTAAAAGGCCACTTCCTCTACGCAAGCAAACTGCACGGCGAAGTCTATATCGAGAAGTTCCGGGCAATTGAAAATCCGCAGGTTACGTCGGAACTCTGCGCCGAACTCATCGCCCGTGCTCCGGCACCCCGTCCGCGAGTAGTGGTTGGCCCCCTCACTGGCGGAGCCTTAATGGCTTTCGAGATCGCCCGTCAGATTGGTGCGCTCGCCTACTTCACCGAAAAGATCGACGGCCGCAACGAACTGCGCCGTGGCTTCCAGATAGATCCCGGCGAACCGGTCTGGATAGCCGAGGATGTCGTCAACCTCGGGGGCTCGATCAGCGATGTCGTCAAGTGTGTGCAAGCCGCCGGAGGCGTCGTGACCGCCGCTCTCATTCTGGTCGATCGCAGCAAAGGCCGGGTCGCCTTTGACTTCCCGTTCATACCTCTCTTGCAGGTTACCGACCTGATCGAGTATCGTCCTGAAGAGTGTCCGCTCTGCCGTAAAGGTATCCCGCTTGTGGCACCCGGCGGTCGCAAAGCCTCCAGCCCCGGCAAATTCTGATGAGCCACCCTGCATCGGCGAGGATTCATCCTACAGCAGTCGTCTCGGGGCTCGCCCGAATCGGCGAGTATGTCGAGATCGGCCCGTTTGCGGTTATCGAAGACGATGTCGAGATTGGTGACCATAGCCGGATAGCGTCGGGAGTTCTATTGGCAAGCGGTGCGCGCATCGGCCGGGAGTGCCGAGTTTCCAAAGGTGCCGTCATCGGCACCGAGCCGCAGGACCTGAAGTTTGGCGGTGAACAATCCGAAGCCCGCATAGGCGACCGAACGGTGATCCGCGAGTTTGCTACCGTTAACCGTGGGACCGCCCACGGCCATAAACTGACTTCGGTCGGCAGCGACTGTATGCTGATGGCTTACTCCCATATTGCGCACGACTGCGCGGTCGGCGATCACGTGATCCTTGCCAACGCCGTCAATCTCGCGGGGCACGTAACGATCGGGGAGTGGGCTTCGATAGGCGGTGTCGTGGCGGTGCATCAGTTTTGCCGGATCGGGCGCCACGCCTTCATAGGCGGCTTCTCGCGAGTAGCGCAGGATGTGCCGCCCTACATTCTGACTACCGGCGACCCACTCGCCTACTACGGCCCTAACAAGATCGGCCTCAAGCGGCGCGGCTTCAGCGACGACCAGATCCTCGCCATCAAGCGCACCTACACTCGTATCTACCGCTCAGGCAAGGGCTTGCGTGAGGCTATCGAGAGCATCGGCAGCGATTTTCCGGAAAGCCGTGAGGCTTTGGAAATCGCTGACTTTTGCACAGGATCGAAACGCGGTATTATCGGTCTAAAGTCCAGAGCCTCAT
>VGIQ01000194.1 GCA_016867835.1 Calditrichota bacterium
AGGGCGGGATTCATCCCGCCCCGATTAGCGGCTTACCGGCAACCAGCGAAAAATCTTGCGAGAGCGGAGCGATTTGGCTTGACAATGGGGTCTTAAGGTGTTATGATGTAAAGTGTCGTCTGAGCGAAGTCCTTGGATAGCGTCACGTGAACTGATAGGATTGCGGTTTGACTTTCCTTGCATGTTTCTTCCTTTCAATAGATTAGACGAGTCGGGGGGGGACTCCTATGCCGCTTACTGACCGCTGCTGCCATCGCGCGAGGGCAGTCGGGTGAGCCGGTCTCTGCCCTCGTCCAGCCTCTTCGGCCAACCTGGCGTTGTCCAGGATGCAACCTCCCAGCCTGTCATGCTGAACGCAGTGAAGCATCTTGCCTTCCGTCCCCTCGCCATTGCCTTTCAAATAGACCCCAGCCCTTCACCCCGGCATCCGGTGGCGCCTCGAGCCACCCCGTCCGCGGACCGCCTCGATTGACCTTCTCGTGAACATCCAATGAATACCAGTGAGATGTTCTTCTCACTGGTGAGCGCAATCAACGAAAGGTCAATGGAATGAAAATCAGAACCCTCACCCTCATCATCGCCGCCGTGATGCTCATCGCGGTTGGTGTGCTCGTCTGGCCGGAGCCGGAGGAGGCTCGGGCCGTTGTCCGATACAGCGTCTTTCTCCAGAATGAAGGAGAAGTGGGGCAACCCGGCTATACTCTGAAGATCCAGTTCATGGTGAATGGTCAGTGGGGAGAGGAACTGGATATGCAGGACGATGGCAATGGCGACTATTTTCGTGATCGAGGCACCTGGGCTGAACAGTGGCGGGTTCGGATCGTTGAGAATGTGACACTCATCAATCCTAATGTGAATCCATTTCAACCCTCGTCGACCGTCAATCACTTCGTCTGGACAATATCTCCTGCCGCCTAGTTTTCATTTGAATCGGCTAATTGGGGCGTGTAAAGGTCCGCCCCAATTAGCTACTCTAAACATATGAATATTTACCTCCATATCCTGACCTTTGCCGTCCTGTCGCTGATTCCACTCGTTGCCATAGCACAACCCGTGATCGAGAGGGTAATTCTATTCCCGGATCGATCGAGAGGAACGATTGGCCGTGGATTTGATGACATATTCATCACCGATGACGGCAATTATGCACTATCCGGCGCCAATGCAGCAGACCAGAACTTCTCACAATGGCTCATTTTGAGTGACACGGAAGGCAATATGATTTTTCAACGATTTGTAGATGGAAATGACATCAATCAATCATTCAATAGCATAATTGAAGCAGATAACGGTGATTTGGTGACAGCCGGCTATGAGTTTGGACACAATGGAGGAGACGCCTCGGTTCTTCGTACGTCTTCTGAAGGAGAAATTCTATGGCATCGCTATTACGGACAAGCAAACAACGACCAATTCCATGCAGTTGTAGAATTGAAGTCGAATGAGTTATTCTTCGCGGGACAATCTGGAACCTTGGCATATGTCGTCAAGACCGAATCGAATGGTGATGTCATATGGGAGCGTCGCTATGGGCGCGGACCGGCAAGCCAGTTTTGGGCTATTAGGGAGACCCGCGATAATGATATTCTGCTTGCAGGCACATTGAACTGGGCTGCATGGGTGCTGAAGATCGATGGAAATGGGAATGAAATATGGTCCAATACGTATGGTCAAAATGGTGAGCGACTGCAAGAGTATTTTAGGACCTTGCTTACAGTGTCTAATGACGGAGAATATCTGGCTGCTGGAGCAAGTCGAAGAACCGATGACCGCACATCTCGCGCCTTTGCAGTAAGATTAGCATCAAATGGTCGTGAAATCTGGCAGAGAGCCTATGATTTAGGTGAACCCGGGTGGCTCAATCAATTCAACGGTGCTGCCAAGATATCATCATTAGAGTATATTCTTGTAGGACGCCATGGTAGCAATCTCCCAGGTGGATTTATTTGCAAGATTGACAATGACGGAGATATGCTGTGGCGCCAACTATACCGCCCCAACGCGCGTCCTATTGAAGTAGTCGAGTTGCGTTCAGTGTTGTCTGATCGTGAAGGTCGAATTCTCACCGTAGGTCAAGGCAGCAGGGAAGGTGCCCATGGTGGCATTTTCTTGGAATATATGCCTGAAAGGTCTGGTCCAAGAATCATTAACTTCTTCCCGGCTGAGTTCGAACTTGGAGTCCTTACCGGTGAGGGTCTCGAATTTTGGGTTCACGCCATCGACTTGCAGAACGACTCGATATACTATCATTGGCAGAGGGATATGGAAGAAATTGAGTCCCAAGATTCGGTAGCACAGGTGAACTTTCTTGAAATTGGCGACAATATTGTCTCCGTTGTAGTTACTGATTCCACTGGATCTGACTCTGCCCGCTGGCTCATCCACGTCCGCGACCTGCTCATCTTCTCCCACACCCCCGACACCCTATCCCTCACCATTCAGCGCAACAGCGAAATCGACTTCGCCCTCGACTCAGTTGCCTACATCGGGGACTTGGAGAACCTTCGTTATGAGTGGATGATTTACGACTCGGCAGCGGTGAGATGGGAAGAAGTGGCAGGGGATGACCGGATCGGAATCCGGTCCTACGC
>VGIQ01000195.1 GCA_016867835.1 Calditrichota bacterium
AAGGTCGCTTCCTGACGCGGCTCGAGGAATAATTCGGGGAGATTAGGCTCGAAGGCTCGAATGACGCCGCGCACCTGAATATTCCACTGAATAGAATCTGCGGGAATGGGATCGACGTTCGGGTCGAAGACCTTGGCTTTCAGAGCATACCCGCCCGTCCGGTTGAACGCGTAGGACCGGATTCCGATCCGGTCATCCCCTGCCACTTCCTCCCATCTCACCGCCGTCGAGTCGTAAATCATCCATTCATACCGCAGATTCTCCCTATCTCCAATGTAAGCGACGGAGTCGAGGGAGAAGTCAATCTCGGAATTGCGCTGAATTGTGAGGGATAGGGTGTCGGGGGTGTGGGAGGTGATGAGCAGTTCAACTACCGTTACATGCCAGAGTATCGCAGCCGTAATATTGTCAACGGACACTTCGCATTGAACCACTTGTTCACCTGGCACTTCAAAATCAATATGAATCAGGGTGTCGCCTTGGGCTTCCAACTCCTGATCGTCAAGAGTCCAACGGTAGTCGATAACACCACCATATGTACTCCTTGCCACCGCGATGAAGTCGACTTCACTCATCGCCAGCACACCAAGCAACGTATCTTCTGGTTCATAGCGAATAAACCGCGGCCCGAAAATGTCCGGCTCAAGGCGAACTACTACGCCGTCGTGGCCTCTATTCTCACGATCATTGTTCATGATCCCACATGCGACAATTGTGTTATGCGGTAACACAATGACGCTCATTAGTTGATTATAGCGGCGCTGATTGCGGGGTTGTCCATCGACGACATTCGCAAAGTCCTTGGACCAACGGATGTTGCCTTCCCTATCCAATCTTATAGCCATGGGATAATCGATGTCGCCGATGTTTCTTGTTCCCACCAGAATGAAGCCTTCGTCGGAGAGTTTGTTGATGGACTCAAGGTAAGAGCGGTTGTCAATAATATGATTGGCAATCGGGTTGCCATCTGCATCGAATCGAAAGACCGCAAAGCCGCCCTCACCATTGGCGCGGTAGCAAATACCTCCGGCGGCAAATCCACCAGGAGTGGAGATTAACGAGGTTGCATAGGCGTCTGTAGCTCCTTCAGGCAAGTGGAGTGTGGACCAAATTACAACGCCCTCGTAATTGACCTTTACAAACCACGTAGTAGTGGATCTTCCGCTATCAGCCCAGGCTTGTCCGGCCAGAACCAGCCCATCCTGAGTTTCTCTAAGGCCATGAAAGCCTCTGCCTTCATCATACCTACTGATCCAATCCACTTCCCCCTCTGCATCGATTACCGCAACCAGTCCGGCTCGTGAATTGTCTTCTCCAAAATAGATACCGCCGATGGCAAAGCGACCGTCCTTAAGTTCGATAATCGCGGAAGCGCGGCCATCTTCGTAACCTTGCTCCCACACTCGATCGCCGTCGCGATTGAATCTCACTGCTCCGAAACCCCGCCCGCCGGCAGTGCCTGAAGCGACCGCATCCCCATTATCTGCTTCTATGACTGACCAAAGACGTGCGCCGTTCAAGACCCGCTCCCATCGCAAGGCACCTTCTGCATCAAGGCACACTAACCATGGCCTTCCATCAGTTCCGCCACAAAGATAGAAGTCGCCATTGGCGCAGGCGTAAATGTCCTGGAATATGTCCGTGCCGCCACGATCATAGTAGCGTAACTGGTCGATCTCAGGTTGAGCAACAAGGCTATCGCTGAGGCCCAGGATTGATATGGCGAGGATTATTGAGGTCTTACTCATTTCAGCCGCAGGAGGTGCCAGCCTTTCGACCGACACCGCCTCGAGTGATAGTTGAATTACCCCTAATGCGCTTCGGCATATCCAGAACAAAGTCCCCCCAGTATCGGAAATACTTGGGGCGGTTCACGCGGTGGGGCGCCTCCGGGTCCTGTCCAATTATTGATATTGGCTCCGGCAGGATCTCGAAGCCAACTAATCCTCACCGACACTGCATCAGGATGGAGTTCGTCGAAAGTGAAACTCCAGTATTCGAATGAACTGCCTTGAGGATTCATTTCCTTCAGCGGTCCGACCGCATTGCCGTTTTGATCGATCTGCTGACAGGTAACCTCGGCGTCGCCTGAACTGAAGTTGTTCCAGTTCAGTTGCATACTGACCGGAAGTTGATCCGCCCGTGCAGGCTGCGGCACAGGCCAGACCAGGATACCTGCCAGCAGGAGCAGGCAGGCTGCCAGCCGAAGAGCCGGCTTGCGGAAGAGGTTCAGTGAAAGCATGGGAAGGCTCCGTTAGTGAATGTTGATTGCCAGTTGGGTCGAGAGGATGAGCGCAACAGGATGCGGTCTATGGCATATTCACGGCGGAGCACGGCTTCGCGGCCCTCTTAGGCGTGAGCGGCATCCCCACCCCCCCCCCCCCCCCGTCCGGCGGGGTCGGACTTAGGAATCTACCTTAAGGAACAAGGATAGCGTCAGGTCTCGCGCGAGTGCTGAAGTCCGCAAGCGGGCAGTGCAGGTAAGGATAAGATAAGCAGCAACGTGTCGATTTGCAAGAAGATACGAGGAAATGCAAAAGTCGTTGGTGCCGGACCGGACAGGCCGGGA
>VGIQ01000196.1 GCA_016867835.1 Calditrichota bacterium
CAGGGTCAACTTGGCGCGCGGCTCGGCTCGATCAGCAACTACCTGCAGTTCCTTGACAATCAGATCATGTATCAGATTGAATGGGTCTTCCGTCATCCGGAGGGGCAGTTGTGGATCAGCCAGTCGAACATTCAGCAGATTCGTCAGATTCAGGTCAACCAGGACAACTGGCAGGCGGTTCGGCGGGTGGTGTCGTTCGCCAACGGCGGCGCCAACCAGCCCTACGACGCGGTCGTCCACGACGGCCACAACCTCTGGCAGGGTGGATACGCGCTTGCCAACTTCCGCATCTACGATGACGGCGTGGCCGAGGTCTATTGGCTCGGATTCGAACCTACCGAAGGGACGATCGAAGCCGGCGGCGACGTCAACATCATCGTCACCCTCAATGCCGCCGGGCTGGTCGAAGGCGACTATGAAGGCGAACTTCATATCACGTCCAACGATCCCGATGAAGGCGACGTGGTGGTGTCGGTTCTGTTAGGCGTAACCGGCGCTCCCGACATCGAAGGACGTTGGGCGGCGGCTTACGGCTATCCCAACGTGGTGGACTGGAACCGTCGCTACGCCGACCTCTTCAACGGCGGCCAGTATGCGATGACGATCAACGTCCGCAACGTCGGCACGGCCGATCTGGTCGTGGACGGAACCGAGTTCACCGACGGCGCCTACAGTATCAATCGCGATCAGTTTGCACTCGCCCCGCGCGAGGCCATCGATCTGACGGTCACCCTCGCAACTGACGAGTCGGGCGATCACGACGCGACGATGACCTTCATCACCAACGACCCGGATGAGGGCGAGTATGTGATCAATCTGCACGGCCGGACTGGTGAGCCGCCGCAGATAGCGCTCGATCCCCAGGCGATTGAGGATGACCTCAATACCGGTGAGATGAGCGAGCATGTCGTCAATGTAGCCAACAACGGCGAAGCGCCCCTGCGGTTCCGGATCGCCCACGAGATTATCCGTGAGCCAGGTCAGCGCCGCGACGCAGGCGGGCGTGAAATGCGCGACGCCAACGGCGGACCGCTGCGCGACAACCCGGGCGATCTGATCGCTCAGTTCAACCAGCCGCAAGGCGCCGGCGTCAACATCTACTGCTCTCCGGTCGGCTACGACATGGAGAACAACCTTGCTGCGATCACCATCTACAACACATCGACCGTGGCAATCTGGACGCATGATAACTACCAGAACTTCCGCGAAGTGCGTCGTTTCGCAACCCCCAATCCGATGGACGGCGGGTTCTACAACGGCGTCATCTATATCTGCAACCTGAACGTCAATAACGTCCTGCGCCGCTTCGATATGAACGGCAACCAACTCCAGGATATGGCTATGGGCTTCCCGATCTACGGGGTAGCCTTTGACCACGAGGAGGGTTGGTTGTTTGCCAAGGAGCAGGCCGGTCAACAGCCGGTGCGCGTCTACCGGATGGACGGCAACAACCTGGGCCAGCAGATTGGTACCATCGCCAACTGGGCGCAGCATGCCCAAGGGAATGTGAACGTCTACAGCCTCGAATGGGTGAGCAAGCATCCCGACGGGAAACTCTGGATCCATCAGGGCGCCAATACCAACCTCTTCAACATCAACATCAACACCGACAACTGGCAGTCCGTTGGCCAGGTTCGGAGCTTCCCGGTCGGCATCACCCAGCCCTATGACGCAGTAATGCATGACGGCTACAACATCTGGGTCGGAGGCTGGGGCCCCGGAACTATCCGCATCTATGATGACGGTGTTGCCGAGGCTTACTGGCTCATTTACGATCCGCGCGACGGCGAAATCGAGTCGGGTGGCGATATGAACGTCGTCGTAACGCTCGACGGCACCGGGCTCGTAACCGGCGACTACGAAGCCGATATGCACTTCCTCTCCAACGACCCGAACGACGGCGACCTGGCGCTGAACGTGCTGCTGCACGTTACCGGCGTTCCGGTCGTCGATGCGATCTGGCCGGGAGCCTACGGTCATCCCGATGTCGTGGACTGGAACCGGGCGTTCCAAGACATATTCGCCGGTGGTCCATATAATGTGACGGTTCGCGTCGAGAACGTCGGAACCGATGTCCTGGAAGTGAGTGACATTTCCATCGACAGCGAGGCCTTCTCGGCCAATCCGGTCGAGTTCCAACTCGATCCACGGGGTCGCCAGAATGTCGTCTTCACCTTCAACGCTGAGGAGCCGGGTGAATATGACGCCACCGCGACGATCATCTCGAACGCCCCGGCAAACGACGGCCAATACAACATCGCGCTCCATGCGCGTGCTTTCGCTCCGCCTTCGATCAACCTCGATCCGCAAGGCATCGAGACCGATTTGGTTACCGGCGATATCGAAGAGCACGTGGTCAATGTCTCCAACAGCGGCGACGCGCTTCTGCGTTGGGAGACCGACGTCGAGATCATCCGCGAGCCGGAGGGCGGGCTTCGCCGCGACGCGAGCGGACGCGAACTCCGCAACGCGGACGGCGGTCCGCGGCGCGACGATCCGGGCGACCTGATTGCGCAGTTCAAT
>VGIQ01000197.1 GCA_016867835.1 Calditrichota bacterium
GAGGTTATAGACGTTGCTCGACCAGTTTTGAATGGTCGTATAGCGGACGCGGGCGCGCGGCATGGCGATGATCTCGACGACCGCCGAATGAAGCGACGCCGCCGAATAGACCGGCGCGGTGCAGCCTTCGACATAGTGAACAAAGGAGCCTTCTCCGGCGATGATGAGCGTCCGTTCAAACTGTCCCATCCGCTCGGCGTTGATGCGGAAGTAAGCCTGAAGCGGGATATCGACCTTGACGCCAGGCGGCACATAGACAAAACTACCCCCCGACCAGACAGCTGAGTTAAGCGCAGCGAACTTATTGTCGCCCGACGGCACCACCCGACCGAAGTATCTCTCGAAGATCTCCGGATGCTGCCTTAGTCCGTCGTCGGTGCCGAGGAAGATCACGCCCTGCTTTTCCCACTCGCTCTTCAGGCTGTGATAGATCATCTCCGACTCAAACTGCGCGCCGACGCCGGCAAGGTATTTCTTCTCCGCTTCGGGAATGCCGAGCCGTTCGAAGGTGTCGCGAATCTCGTCGGGAACGTCGTCCCACGACCGTTCTCCGCGCTCCTGAGGCTTGATGTAGTAGGTCAGGTCGTCGAAATTGATACCGGTCAGGTCCGGACCCCACTTCGGCATCGGCTTCTTCAGGAACCAGTCGAGCGCCTTCAAGCGGAAGTCGCGCATCCAGGCCGGTTCGCCTTTCTGCTCCGAAATATCTGCCACGATCTTGCGCGTCAGGCCGCGCTGAGTCCGATAGACGGAGCGCTCCGGAACGTGAAAACCATAGCGATAGTTGGAGAGGTCTATGTCGAGAGCCTTATCAGGCATGGTCTATCCTTGTGATCCCCCCATCCTCTAATCCGTATATCATTCCTTAATCGAATCACCCTGCCAGCGCGGTCTCTTCGCGCAAGAGTTCGTAGCCGCTCCGTTCCAATTCGAGCGCCAGTTCCCGACCGCCCGAGAGGGCAATCCGACCGCGGTGCATCACATGCACCCTATCCGGCTCAATATAGTTGAGGAGCCTCTGATAGTGGGTGATCACCAACGCGCTGAAGCCGTCACCGCGCAGACTGTTGACCCCGTCCGAGACGATGCGCAGGGCGTCGATGTCGAGCCCCGAGTCGGTCTCGTCGAGTATTGCCACTTTCGGTTTGAGAAGCATCATCTGCAACACCTCAGCCCGCTTCTTTTCGCCACCTGAGAAGCCTTCGTTGACCGACCGGGCAAGATGGTTGCGGTCGATCTTCAAAAGCGCAAGGGCCTCGTTCATCCGGTCCATGAACTGGGCCAGTGAAACGCTCTCCCGGTGAACCGTCAGGGTTGCAGTGCGCAGGAAATCCTGCAGGCGAACGCCGGTTATCTCATAAGGATACTGAAATGCAAGAAACAACCCCCGCTTGGCACGCTCGTCGGGCGCAAGGTCGAGCAGACTCTCGCCATCCAGCAATATGTCGCCGCCGGTGATCAAGTACTTCGGATGCCCCATCAGCGCAAAGGCAAGGGTCGATTTGCCCGAGCCGTTTGGTCCCATCAAGGCATGGATTTCACCGGGCGGAACCGTGAGATCGACGCCGCGCAATATCTCATTGCCTTCGACGGCGACGCGCAGTCCGCGAATCTCAAGTGTTTGATTAATCAATGATTCACATCAGTTAAGGGAAACGCCGTAGAGCGCTTCCGGCATTCTATCGGGAGTTGTCAATTCGAACATCCGCCGAAGCGATCGGCCGGCGCCTTCCCGAACATAAGCCGGCAGAGCAATCTCCGGCTGCAGGCATTCAAGCGACCGGATGATATCGTCGAGGGTTATCATTTTCATAAACCGGCAGATCCGGCAGGCGCGCAGGAACTGCTTGTCAGGCACTTCGATTGCCAGAAGGTCCGAGAGGCCGCACTCGGTTACCGCGAGGAACTGCCGGTCGGGGCTCTTGCGGGCATACTCTACCATTCCCGAGGTCGAAAGCGCGGCATCTGCAAGTCGAACGACGTCGTCCCGGCATTCAGGATGCGCGAGCACTTTCAAATCGGGGTAGGTCTGCCGGATGCCTGCAATCGTCTCAGGATCGATCTCTTGATGGACATAGCAATAGCCCTCCCAGGCGATGACATTCTTTTCCGGCAACTGATTCGCGACGTGCCGCGCCAAATTGCGGTCAGGCAGAAAGAGGACGTTCTGCTGCGGCAGAGCCCGGACGACTGCGACGGCGTTGGCCGAGGTACAACATGCGTCGCAAAGCGCCTTGACCGCGGCGGTTGTGTTAATGTAACAGACCACTGCGAGGTCGCCAAGGTCACGACGCAGTTCCTCGATCCTCTCGTAGAGCCGTGTCTCCTCAGCGGTGTCCGCCAGCGAACAACCGGCTCGCAGATTGGGCAGCAGAACGCGCCGCTGCGGGTTCACTACCTTGGCGGTCTCAGCCATAAAGTGGACGCCGCAGAAGACGATTGTCTCCGCTTCCCGCACCATAGCG
>VGIQ01000198.1 GCA_016867835.1 Calditrichota bacterium
TGGAGGGCGGGCATTCCTGCCCGCCCTAAGGGCGGACAAGAATGTCCGCCTTCCAAGTGCGCAAGTGGGGGGTCTAATCCCTGTCCGGCTCAGCCTCTACGCGCTCGACGGCCGTGAAGTCCTCCGCCTCCACGACGGGCAGCTGTCCCCGGGGAGCCATACTTTCGCACTTTCGCACTTTGGCACTTTCACACTTCCCTCCGGCATCTATTTTCTCCGCCTTCAGGCCGGCTCTTACTCCCGCACCGTTAAAGCCGTTCTTATGCGCTAATCTTGGAGGGCGTTTCATGGGCGTGAACGTAAGGGCCGAAGACGATATGTGCGGCTTCGTGCCCGATTGCAGAAGGGTGGAATCGGCTCGTATCGGCTGGCAAACTATTTTTGGGCGGACTCGCCAAATCCCTTGACATCTTCCTCTCACAGCCGTATTTTGTGAAAACCTTGCCTCGGGCTACGGCTCGGGCTACGGCTCGGGCTACGGCTCGGGCTCAACGTCAACCCTACTGCAAGGAGGACGTAATGTCCCACCGTTCGATCTTCGCGACCGCTCAACTGGTTCTGCTGGCGGTCCTCACCCTCTTCGCCGCGCCGGGAGAGGCATGGGCAACAGATCTGGATTTCCAGATGGAGATTCAATGGGGTGATGGGGTTGATCCCTACGATGTGGAAGCAGAGGTTCAATTGCTCGATGGCGCCGGCGTGCCTGTGACGGGCTGGTTCGCTATGACCCCTAACTCACAAGCCACCCTCTACACCCTCACCATCGAGGATGTTCCAACCAGTGCAGTTACAGCAAGGTTTCGATGGAATAACCCTGACGATGATGTATTATGGTTTGGGATGGACATCGTGGTAGAAGCGAATGCGAATCCGATGCTTGCCGAACCTGTACTTAACTGGGCGGGGCTCACCATCAACGACGTGCTTGCTACCCGGCAATAATGCTAATCGCTAAATCTGCAAGAGGCTCGCAATGTCACCAACTTGCGAGCCTCTTCGAACTTAATTCTAGATTGACGTTGGTTAGCACGGCGTGTGCAATTTGCGCCGGACTCTCATGCTGCGCCTCAATCGTCCGCGCACAGCCCGAGATAGACCTGATACGCATTTTCGACTTCGGTGGAAATGACTATTTTACAGACGTTTACTACACCGCTGACGGCCTATTCGCACTATGCGGGTATCAGACCAATACTAATGTGGGCCTCATAGTTCTGAACGATGAAGAAGGCCGAATTGTATGGCTCGAGGAGATTGAAGAGGCACGGCTTCAGTCCATCATTGAAGCGGACAATCGAGATTTGGTGGTCGTAGGAAGAGAATTGCCAGGAAATTCAAATACCATCGCTATCAGGTTAAGCCCAGAAGGTGAAGTCTTATGGCGTCGATCATATGGTATAGGAAATTTCAGTGCCATAATAGAGTTAAAGAGTGGTGAATTTGTTATCTGCGGGCGTAGATCTCCAGATGCAGTGCTTATTTGCCTCGGAGAAGATGGCGATGTCATTTGGGAAGAAATGTTCATAGCAGCGGAAGGTTCTACGCGGAGCCTCGAAGCCTTACGTGAGACCGAGAATGGCATTATCGCAGTTGGTAGATCAGGAGTGTCGGGATGGATAGTCAAACTTGATTTTGAAAGAAATGTGCAATGGTCTAGGAGTTATGATGCTCCCGGCGGCACCCGGCAGTTCAACTCTATCGTCTCCGTGCCTGAAGGTGGATTTGCATTGAGCGGCATCTATTCTCGCCAATGGGAATGGGACGGATCGCGCTGGGCTTATTTGAATTTCACCAGGATTGAAGGAGAAGGTGAGATGGTTTTTGAGGAGATTTATCATGACCGCGGATTACCAGGTCACTTAAATACCGGGCTTAGCCGTCTTTTGGATGGATTCGTCTTAGTTGGGTGGCAGTTGCCTCGATACGTCCGTGGAGAAATGCTTCGCCGTTCCTATCCCCTTGCCATACGAACCACCCCAGGCGGTGTCGAAGTCTGGCGCAAAGACTTTAGCCAATTCGTCGAAGCAGTTGGAATGGGAGGTATCGAAAGCAACCGGCTCGGTTCCGTCATCACCCTGCCTAACAACGTCATCGTCGCCTGCGGGTCGATGGTGAGCAACGAAGAAGAAAACGGCGACGACGCCATCATCGTCCGCCTCGAACCCGACATTCTTGGTCCGGTCGTCTTCCACAAGGAACCGGAAGACTCCCTCCTGAAAGTCCTCCCCGGCGAAACTATCGACTTCCTCGTCCGCGCCCGCAACCAGCAGGGCGAGGAAATGTCCTATCAATGGACCTACCGCGACACCGTCCGCTCGCAAGATACTTCCTGCACTATCCGATTTGACGAAAGAGGCACCTTCCCGGTCGTATGCCGCGTAACGGCCGGTGAATGGTCGGTCG
>VGIQ01000199.1 GCA_016867835.1 Calditrichota bacterium
ACCACCACCACCAGCGCTGAGAAAACATCCATCAGGCAGCCGGTGATGAGTAGAAAGAGGTTCAACGCCACCAGAAACATCACCCGGGAATCGACGCGCGAAGATATTGCTTCCAGAAGCGTAGTAGGAATGTCGGCGTAGATCAGGTAGTTGGTCAATGCCAGCGCTGCCCCGAGGATCACCATAATCCCCCCCACCAGAACGGCGCTGTCGCTGACGATTCGGGGAAGGTCAAGCAATCTTATGTCCCGGTAGATCAACACTTCGACTACAATCAGGTATGCCGTCGTCACTACGGCAGCTTCACCGACGGTGAGCAAGCCCCCATAGATGCCGCCCAGGACGATGATAGGCAGTATTGCTTCCCAGATCGCCCCTTTCAGTGCGCTCCAAATACCGACACGCTCTTCTCTCCTCTTTGTCGTTGCATGTGGTGCCTTCAGACCTGAATAGACCGCCGTGCCTGCGACCATCAAGAGACCCGGGACAACCCCGGCGAGGAAGAGGCGGTCAATAGGCACTTCGGCGACGATACCGTAGAGAATAAGCGGCAGGCTCGGCGCAAATAGAAGTCCTATGCTCCCCGACGCGGTTAGCAATCCGAGGCTGAAGCGTTCGCTGAAGTTGCTCTTTAGAAGCGACGGCAGCATCAGTCCGCCCAGCGCGACGATGGTGACCCCTGAAGCCCCGGTGAACGCGGTGAGCAGCGCCATGATTCCGACTGCCACTATAGCCAGACCGCCCGGAAGCCAGCCTAACATCGCTTCGGCAAGTCTGACCAGTCGCCCTGGAGCGCCGCTCGACGCGAGCAGGTAACCGGATAGACAAAAAAGCGGCACCGCAGCAAGTGTCGGATTCCCCGCCAGGCGCATCATTTCACCGAAGTAGAGCGAAGCGCTAAGGCCTTCGCTGCCAAGCCCCGCTAAAGCCAGCCCTGATAGTGTCAGGAAGAGTGGCAAGCCGGCCAGAGCGGCTAAGCCCAGCAGAATCAACAGCAGAATCATTGCCGGGAGGGGGAACTTCCTGGCAAGAGGAAGGCTAATGTGAACAGGGTCGCCATCAGTCCGAAGGCAATCGGGATGATGAGTTCGAGGTAATAAAGGGGAACGCCGGTGCCGAAGAGAAAGTTTGCCGAAATCGAGCCTGCACTCCTTTCTGCGATCAGAAAGTCTCGCGAAAGCAAGGCGATGATCCCCGTCCCGATCGCAGATGTGAGATGCATCACCTGCTTAAGTCTGCGTCTGGTCGTTTGACTGAGGTAATGATCGACGAGGTCGATCCGGATGTGACGGTCGTCGGCAGCCGCCAATATCCCGCCGGTAAGCCCGATCCAAAGAACTGCAAACTTGATTTGTGCCTCGGCCCAAAGCGGCGACTGCCAGCCAAGCCACCGGGCAATCAACAGCAGCAATCCGTTGAACAACAGCCACCCGGTCAAAACCGTTACCGCAAACGCTGCAACTTGACGAATTGCCCGGCGGACGACTTGAAGTATAGCCGTCATTGTGCCTTGGCGCGGTAATCGCGCAATATAGCCCTCGTCCGGTCAAGAAGTCCCTGCGAATAAAGCGACCCGGCAAGTCGGTCGTGGACTCTTAACCCGACAGCACGTAGTTCGTCACGCTCGGCTGGTGTCGAAGGTGCCGGCTTCAAGCCTTCCTTCTGAAGCAGATCGTAGGCTTCCCTATTTTCCTGCCGGGTTGTCCGCACCAGTTCCTCCAAGTGCCGTCGGGCAATAGCCCTTAATGCAACCTGAGTTTCCGTTGCAAGACTCGTAAAGGTCTTCTTATCTACCAGCACCGCGCCCATCGCATTGGTAAACGGCACATCCGACATAAAGGCGAGTTTCTTGAACCACTGCAGCGCCAGACAGCCGAGTGGCGACGCATAGACAGCATCGATCATTCCGGTTTGCAGTGCGAGATGAACATCGGTGATGGCAAGCGACACCGGACTCCGGCCCAATTCGGCAAAAAATCCTTGCGCGAGCGGATCGCCGTCCCAGGCCCAGGGCTTTACCGCCCTTAGGCTTGAGGGTGTTACGACCGGCTTGGCAGCAAAGAAATAGACCCAGCCGACATCGACCCAGCCTAACAGGACAAATCCCTTTTCAGCGAACATCGCTTCAAAGTCTGCAGTCAGCGCTGCCTTTACGCAATCGACTTCGGCATCGGAGTCGAATAGGTAGGGCAATTCGAATAGCCTCACCGCTGGAAGAATTTCTCCCAACCCGAATCCCGTGAATCCCGCTCCCTGCAATTGTCCGAGCCGGATCTTGCGCACCACGTCGCGCTCGTCACCCATCACCATATTAGGATAGAACTTAAATCCGACTTCGTCGTTGCTTGCATCGCGCAGTTCGGTGTCCATAGCGCGCATTGTCTTCATCCAG
>VGIQ01000200.1 GCA_016867835.1 Calditrichota bacterium
CTTCTTCCGCCGCGGTTTAGCGGCTTTCACCAACTCTCCCACCGCCCTCAGCGCCCGATTGACAGCCTCGGAGTTGGGGAACATGGCGTGAACATCTGGCTCAAGAAGCGCAACGCTGAGCGTCTTGCCATATCTCCCATAGAATTTGCCGGTCTCCCCTTTACTGAAGTCGTATTCGGGAAGGAGCTCATCTTCGGGACAATCTATCGCGGTTTTCTTCATAGGATTTGATTTCAAGCTTGGTGGCTATTCTTGCGCTGATCAGGCGCTGATTTTCGCCTCGGTCGGTATGCAGTAGCACGACCAACCTTCCTGTTCCGGTAAATCCCAACGTGATGTATCGGTCTTCGCCGGACGAATGCTTTCCATCATAAAGGGTGACTGCATAGGGATCGGCCAGCACGGTAGAAGCTTCGTCAAATTCGATTCCGTGCTTTCGACGATTTGATGCCGCCTTTGCATCCTCCCATTCAAAGCCCTCGATTTTCATCAAGGTCTCCGTTGCGCTGCCCTAAAACCCTGGTGGAGAATACCGGGTTCGAACCGTGTCTTCGGCGTTAACTATATGGCCGACGCTCTGCCAGACTAAGCTAATTTACCAGAAGCTACGCAGTCGCTTTGAGTACACCTGCCGGTATATTTGTCATCGTAATTTCACGAAGGTTCAACTTGCGACTGGCGTTATCGATATCTATCCCGACCAAATTCCCAACTTCGTCATAATCGAGCGTGATCCCTTCAGACACCTCTCGACTCTCGGCGCTAACCGCTTCCGAAAGGTCGATGTAAAGAGAATCCGTCTCCGAATAGTAGTTGAGTTTCATAACTTGAATCCCCTATCAGGAAAGGCGTTGTGGATAGTCGTCCTGTCATCCAGAGTAACGACTCCCAGTATCCTTCGATCCAACTCCTCAACCTGTCCCCAGAACCGCCACCGGTTATCTTCCTGTCGCTCCCACCTGATCGGATGCGATACTACCTCTTCGCACCACTCCCTCTTGATGTAAGGGCGCTTACGCAACACTTCCTTTAAAAAGTAGTCAGTGTATGCGTATTTTGACATTTGACGATCCGTATGACGATCTTGGTGGAGAATACCGGGTTCGAACCGGTGACCTCCGGCTTGCAAAGCCGGCGCTCTCCCAACTGAGCTAATTCCCCTTGCGCCTTAAATTCGACAGGCTCGGCGGCCTGTCCTACACGTTGTCAAACAAGCTCAGCGGCCTGTCCTACGTGAAGATTATTCGGGCGCAAGGATTGACGAACGGGGCCCTGTCACTCCATCTGAGCCCGTCGGTGGGCCTGACTAGACTCGAACTAGTGACCTCGTCCTTATCAGGGACGCGCTCTAACCACCTAAGCTACAGGCCCCGGTGATTTGAGATTTAAGATTTGAGATTTAAGATTTACCTTCAGAGAAGACGGTAATCAATAAATTTCAAATTTCAAATTTCAAATCTCAAATAATTTGACAATTGCGCGGGTCAGGCGAAAAACGAAAGCCACTTCTATCGACCTGAAGTTTACACGGAATTCCGGTTTGGTCCGGAGGGGCGCATAAACTTCTTCTCCAGAAAGGAGGTGATCCAGCCGCACCTTCCGGTACGGCTACCTTGTTACGACTTCACCCCAGTCACCGATCTCACCTTCGGCGCCTGCCTCCTTGCGGTTAGCTTGGCGACTTCGGGTGCTACCGGCTCCCATGGTGTGACGGGCGGTGTGTACAAGGCCCGGGAACGTATTCACCGCCGCGTGCTGATCGGCGATTACTAGCGATTCCACCTTCATGTAGTCGAGTTGCAGACTACAATCTGAACTGGGGACGGCTTTATGGGATTGGCTCCACCTCGCGGCTTTGCGACCCTCTGTACCGTCCATTGTAGTACGTGTGTAGCCCTGGCCGTAAGGGCCATGAGGACTTGACGTCATCCCCACCTTCCTCCCAGTTAACCTGGGCAGTCCCGTTAGAGTTCCCAGCATCTTTCGACCTGATGGCAACTAACGGTAAGGGTTGCGCTCGTTGCTGGACTTAACCAAACATCTCACGACACGAGCTGACGACAGCCATGCAGCACCTCTGCAGCACCCTCGAAGGAGACCCCCTTTCAGGGGTTGAGCAGCTGCAATTCCAGGCCAGGTAAGGTTCTTCGCGTTGCATCGAATTAAACCACATACTCCACCGCTTGTGCGGGCCCCCGTCAATTCCTTTGAGTTTCAACCTTGCGATCGTACTCCCCAGGCGGTGCACTTAATGCGTTAGCTGCGACACCGGAGGGGTCGATTCCCCCGACATCTAGTGCACATCGTT
>VGIQ01000201.1 GCA_016867835.1 Calditrichota bacterium
CTCGCAAAATCCCTTGACAACTTCCACTTGCAGCCGTATTTTGTGAAAACCTTGCCTCGGGCTACGGCTCGGGCTACGGCTCGGGCTACGGCTCGGGCTGCAATAGCCCGGGCTCAACGTCAACCCTACTGCAAGGAGGACGCAATGTCCCACCGTTCAATCTTCGCGACCGCCCTGCTGGTTCTTCTGGCGGTCATCACCCTCTTCGCCGCGCCGCAGGCGTGGGCGGCAGAGCATGTCGTTTGGGTCACTACCAATGGCATCGATGGTGAGCCAAATGTCGAGATCGTCTTCGTCATCAAGACGGGTCCTGGCGCCAATGACTGGACCTACTCTGATCCTATCCTCACCGATGGCGATGGATTTGCAGTTTTCGAGGAGACGCCGCACTCCACCGCAACCATCTGGAAGGCAATCCTCGATTCACAGCGCACACCAAACAATCCGGGCCAATCACCGGCTGAAATCGAGTATCCGACACTTGGACTGAATTGGTTGATTGAATAGTAGTGGCGCAATAATGGGGGTGGATGCGAGATTCGCATCCACCCCCATCGCACTCAAAGCGGCAATTGATCATTGGAAACACCAATGAGACCTATCCCTCGAATAGTTTCAAGCATACTGTATATTACTATGGCAGCGGCGGGCTACGACGCTTTTAGCCAGCCTAGGCTCGAGCGCGCCGTTATCTTCGACACTGGAACGAAGGAATCATTCCATCGCATCATACAAACTGCCGATGGAGGATATTCTATGTGCGGATATAATATGCAGGGTCCTGGAAATATCGTGGCACGCGGCCGTGGTCCCGGACCGCATGCAGCCTGGATCATCAAGGCAGACCGGGATTATAATCAAGAGTGGTCGGGAATATACGATGTAGAAGATGAGCAGGATGGAGTGAATTATATGATTCAAGCCGATAACGAAGACTTGGTCTTGGTTGGTTTTGTAGGTGATACACGCGAAGAACAACTTCGAGTAATGCGCGTCAGCATACAAGGTGAATTGATTTGGGAGCGTCTTTACGAGAGCGGTAGACATGGCAATTCAATTATCGAATTGAAGGACGGAAGATTCGCCCTTTGCGGAAAATCAAGAGGTAATAATGCCGGCATTATCTACATAATAGATGAGGATGGTGAGGAAATCTGGCATAGAGAATATGATGTTGAGAGATCTGGCGTCTTCTGGGGTGTTCGCGAAACAGATGGTGGCCTCATTGCAGCAGGCTATAGGCAGGCGCCGGAAATTGGGATGGGATTAGCGATGTGGGCCATAAGAGTTGATTTTGAGGGCAATGTCAACTGGAACGCACTTCATAGTGTCAATGGCCGCACTTCAGTATGCGGAAGCATAACTTCTTCCGAGGAGGGCGGATTTCTGTTGACCGGATCGTCAACTCCGAACAATGCAGACTATGCTCTCGCGGTGGTCAAGTTGTCCGCCGAAGGTCGAGTCGAATGGGATCGAGAGTATGAACTTCCCCAGCCACATGATGGAGTTATGGGTGCGATAGTGCTGGGGCTCAATCACACTCGGATGCCCGGCGGCGGTTATGCGATCTGTGCCACTCAGGGCACTTGGAACCGCCCGTTTGTAACTCGCATCACCGCTCAAGGCCAAGTTCGCTGGCAGAATGTCATCGCTTTCAACGACCGCGATTTCACACCCCAGAATGTCAACTTTCTGCGTAGTATCATCGTCAACGACGAAGGCGCGCTGATCGCCGCGGGAGCGCTGACACAGTTCTCCGAAAATCCACCAGACACAAACACTTCCGCCGTCGTCATCCGCATTGAGCCGGAACAGGACGCGCCCATCGTTATCGAACACGAGCCGCAGGACTCCGTCCTCTTCGTTCTGACCGGAGATTCGATCCGCTTCCGGGTGGTAGCGCGCGACCAATGGCGGCGCGAGATCTTCTACACCTGGCGCTTGGACGACCAGCGAGTGGGTAGCGACGCCGCCATCACCATTACCTTCCCCGAACAAGGCACCTATCGAGTCCGGTGCGAAATCCGTAATGACGAGTTTGCAACGGCAGTGCTCTGGCGCGTCGAAACAACTGACCTTTTCATCGCCTCCCACACCCCCGACACCCTCTCCTTAACCCTCCAGCGCAACAGCGAGATCGACTTCTCCCTCGACTCAGTTGCCTACATCGGGGACTTGGAGAACCTTCGTTATGAGTGGATGATTTACGACTCGGCAGCGGTGAGATGGGAAGAAGTGGCAGGGGATGACCGGATCGGAATCCGGTCCTACGC
>VGIQ01000202.1 GCA_016867835.1 Calditrichota bacterium
ACGGGGTTCGAACCCGTAATCCCTGCCAGGAACCGATTTTAAAGATCGGCGTGTCTTCCAATTCCACCACGAGGCCACGGGAATGAAATATGAACGGCGTTGCGCGAAGAGTCCAGCTTTCATTGATGACGCATTGATGAAATCCGACAAATCAAAAGTGCAACGCCTGTCGAATCAGACTGTTCGCTATTATCAAGGGGTAATCTGTCAATGGAGAAATCGCCCAAAGTCAGCGAGCAAGGCGCGAAGTTTATCGCGACCGCAAAGGATATCGGATGTGACGAGAGTGATGCAGCGTTCAAGGAGCGGCTGAAGAATTTGGTCTCGGTGCCGCCTACATCACTCAAGAAGCCAAGCAAGCCAAAACGCCACAAAGCATCAAAGTAGAGAGCCCTGCTTCTCCTTAGTCTCTCGGGCAGCCTTCTTGAAGCCTTCGGTGAAGCCAAACGGGATATGCACCGTGCGCCCGTCAAACAGTTCCTCGACGGTCAGTATCTGGATTTTGGGGAACTTCATGCCGCCGGTCTCATAGAAGCCGGCCGACGCCGCCTCCTTCTTCATGTCCCGCGTCGGGTCAACCAGCGACAGGAAGACGCCGACACAGGCCTTGTCGCGCCCGACCACGCCCTTCAAGTCGCGGATCATCGTGACGCCGACGTTGTCGCCCCCCTTGACGGAGACGATGCCGATTTGCGGCTTGCCGTCCGCGTCGCGGAAATTGAGATAGCCGTCGATGCCGCGATCCGCGCCCTTCTTCTTCTTGCCGCCGGCTGGAATCGCGTTGATCAGCGATATTGCCCACCATTGGAACTGGTATGGGTCGCGCTTCGCAAGGTCGCGAGCGCCTTCGAGGTCCTTTGGCGTCCCCTCTACCTCGAACGTCACGGTCGGGAATGAGTCCTTCAGCCGGCGCTCGATGAGCGAGATCGCGAGGTGCGTGATGTCGATGCCGATCCATTGCCGGTCGAGTTTCTGCGAGGCATGAATCGTCGTCCCGCAGCCGCAGAATGGGTCTAGGACGACATCGCCTTCCTTTGAACCGGTCCGCAGGATTCGCTCGATCAGGCCGACAGGCTTCTGCGTCGGATAGCCAAGGCGCTCGGGGTCCGTGGGGCCGAGCCACTTCACGTCCTCGTCGATGCCGTGCGTAGGGTCGCCCCACGCCGTGCCCTGCGTGTAGGGCTGGAAGGTCCACAGGTCGGTCAACGGCGTGCCGTCGCGCTCATCGAGGTAGCGGACCATGATCGGCCACGCGTTGCCCTCGACGATCTCCACCAATCCGGCCTGATACAGAGCTTCCAGCTTCTCGATCGCGTTTAGATTCTGATACTCATCGGACATAAATTCCTCGTAGGCACCGGGGATCGCCCAATGCCGGTTCTTTGCAGTCGGATCGAAGCCGCGCCACGGCTTTCCAGAAGCTCCGTCCTCGGTCGGACCGGCTCCCGTTAGAACGTTGCCGCCGGACGTGAACTTCATGCGGCCGTCTGGCATCTGCGTGTAGCGCGACTCGACATGACCCTTCATGTATGGACGCCGGATGACGTTGAACTTGTATGCCGACGACTTCGTATAGGCGTGGATAACGTCGTGCACCGGTCCGAGCGAGCGCCGGGGATTGTGCGACCCGGTCCGCCGCCAGATAATCTCATTGAGGTAGCGATCGCCGCCGAAGACGGCGTCCATCAGCACCTTTAAATACGCGCTCGCGGTAGGGTCACAGTGCAGGTAGAGCGATCCTGTAGGCTTCAGCACCCTGTGCAGGTGGACGAGCCGGATGGCCATCATGCTCAGGTAAGCCATCATGTCATTCTCGCCGAGGAACGAGAACATAGCGCGCAGGATGTTCGCAACATTCTGATTGCCGCACCGCATGACTTCGTCGAACGCCAGCGCAGCATGCTCATTCCAGTGCCATGTGTCCTCGAAGGCCTCGATCTGCGCCGTCGAACGCTTGCCGCTCGGGGACCGGAACAGGATGTTGTAATTCGCCTTGGAGTTGAAGGGCGGGTCGAGATAGATCAGGTCAATGGATTCGTCGTCGATCGAGTCCTTTAAGACCTGAAGGTTGTCGCCGTAAAAGAGCTTGTTTGCCAAGATGCGCCCCCTTTAGCGGAGGCTACCTATAGTGCCGGGTTTGTCAACCGGATAATTCCCGATTTTTGCTCGCTGAGCGGCGAAGGCTTTTTCAACATGTCTTCAAGAAGAGTTATCGCCTTATCAAGATTGTTTTGATGATAAGCAAGAACA
>VGIQ01000203.1 GCA_016867835.1 Calditrichota bacterium
GGGTGGACCACCGCCGACCTTTCCAATGCCGGCAACAAGTGGCACACCACCGAGACCCACGCCTTCGAAGGCCGGAGTTGGTGGTGCGCCGATCCCCGGTTGGAAGGCTACGACAACCACTGGCTGCAGTATCTGATGACGCCGGTGCTCGACCTCTCCGGCCGGCAGAATCTGCGGCTCACCTTCAAACTCTATTGGGCGGTCGAGGAGCCCAACGATGTCATCGCCCCCTACAACGGGTGGGACGGCTGCAATGTCTGGATTTCGACCAACGGCGGTGGGACCTGGCAGGTCTTGACTCCCTCCCGTCCGCAATACACGAACAGCAGCCTCTATAGTTTCGGTGTCGAATGGGGCATGGGTGAGGGCATCCCGGGTTGGTGCGGCCGGTCCAACGACTGGGTCGATGCCGAGTTCGACCTCTCAAACTTTGCCCGCGCCAACGTCCGCATCCGGTGGGCTTTCTGCAGCGATCCAGCCTGGGCGACGGTGGACAACCGCGACTACTACGGCATGCTGGTCGATAATCTCTCAATCACTTCCGGCCAGAACGTCGTCTGGTCCAATAATGGCAATGAGCAAGGCGATATGGCTTTCGCGCAAGGCCCCAGTTCAGGCGATTTCTGGGAGTTGTCTCAGGCCGATCCGCACGAAGGCCGTTTCTCGGCTCATGTGCCGGTTCGCGCGGCACTTCAGAACGCCCTCATCTCCCCGCCCATTGAGGTGCCTGAAGAGCCCTGGTCAACGTGGTTTGACTTCTGGGTCAAGTGCAACATGCTCGTCTCGGATGCCGACAACGACGGCTTCCTCGACGACTACTGGCGCATGGAGTATTCGACCGATGAAGTGCAGTGGACCCAGATGCTCTATGACTGGAGCCGTAACGACGCCGCCTGGCGGGATGAGTATCACTTCTTCGGTCCGGACAGTTTCTTCCGTTCGCAAACCAATATGGATCGCCCGGAGTGGATGCGCAAACTGAATCTGACCCAGTTCGCCGGGCAGCGAGTATGGATTCGCTGGGTGGCGCGCACCGACAGCGTCATGGACGGCAACCAGGGCACCGGTCTTTGGATCGACGATGTTCGGCTCAATGTTACTTCGCGGCGTCAGTTCGACGTCGGAGTCAAGTTCCTGCGCGTCAACTATCCAACGTTGGTCGGCTTTTCAACTCGGTGCCAGATGGCGGTGCAGAATTATGGCCTCGCCAGTCAAGAACAGGTGCGCAAGTATTGGCGCATCGAAGAGGGGCAGCGCAATCCGGTCATACCCTGGGGGCCGATGGCGCCCGACTCGGTGCAAGTCAACAACTTCTTCCTCGATCCGCGTCGTATCCCGGCCGCAGACGCTTTGACCGTCTATGGAATGACTGATGTCAATAACGATCAGGCTCGGGAGAACGACATCCTTCCCGTTCCCAACGTCGTCTTCTACCCGGCCGGTATCAGCGTCTTAGGTTATGACGATCGGACGATTCAATTCCGCTACGGCTTCGATCAAGGCTCCGGGCCGATGGTTTATTTCACTCCGGTGGCCGACGGCGTTACCGGCCAGTTCGATGTAAAGGCACTCCGGGTGCGCTGGGATCGGGGCCAGCAAGGTGACGCCGATGTCCGACTTCACATCTATGCCAATAACAACGGCGCGCCAGGGCAGGAGATTCACTCTGAGACGATCACCGTCACCCAAGCCGACCTCAATCCTCGCACGCACGTCATTGACCTGACCGAAGTCAACGGTCTCCAGCGTCTGCAGGCGAACTTCTGGGTTTGGTTCGAACTCCTGGGCGGCGACCGTCATCCACAGGTGCTCGGTGATGAGCAGAAATTCGGTCAAGGCAAGTATTTCGAGTATAATGGCAATAACCGGACGCCGTTCAATGCCGACTGGATGGTTCACGCCGTCCTGATGCCGGCCGGTGCCGCGGGAACGAACCTCGTAGCCGGCACAACGCGGCTCGATTTCGGTCCTACCTATCCCACCTGGACCAAGCGGATGAAGGTGATGCTCTTCAATGGTAATACCGAGCCAGTTACGATAGAGTCGGCATCGCTTCAGGGTGAGCACTTCGCCATCGACACTTCGTTCCATCCTCCAATCACACTACGGATCGGCGACTTGACGCCACTCTGGGTCAACTTCACACCTCCACAAGAGGGCGACTATTCAGGCGAGATCACCTTTACCACTAACGACGATACACCGCCGACTGTAGCGCTGGTCGGAAGAGGACTTGAAT
>VGIQ01000204.1 GCA_016867835.1 Calditrichota bacterium
GGAATGGCTCGTATCTGCGGGCAAACTATTTTTGAGCGAGCTCGCAAAATCCCTTGACAACTTCCACTTGCAGCCGTATTTTGTAAAAACCTTGCCTCGGGCTACGGCTCGGGCTACGGCTCGGGCTACGGCTCGGGCTGCAATAGCCCGGGCTCAACGTCAACCCTCATACTTAAGGAATGACAATGGCTCGAAGCAACTCTCTCTCCTGCGCGCTCCTCACGCTATTCGCCCTCATTAGCCTCTTCGCCGCGCCGACAGGAGCGAGGGCGCAAGAGGTATATACAGTGGAATGTCGGGATATCAACAGCAACGAGCCGGTTGCGGGTATTCTGATCGGGGTGTTCGTAAAGTTTGGCATCGGAGATGATGACTGGGACTTCGTTCAAGGTGAAACTGGTGCCGATGGCAAGGCACAGATTGAAACCCAACCCGCGCATTCAACCTCAACCCATTGGTTTGCCGAACTCCTTCAAGCACCTCAAGGCCATGCTCTGCCTGAGACCTGGGAAAATCCTGTGACGGTCTATTATTCCACTTCGGGCCGCCATCTTCTGATGCAGCTGGTTCCTCCCCAGTGAGGTTGGGTCTGAACATACTCCGTCGCGGGTCGTCGCCATCCATCCTGTGCGCACTTGGTTTGATTCTTCCGCTAATACACCTGAAGAATCCTGCGGTGGTATCGGCACAACCTCGCAACGAGTGGATTCGCTACTATCGGGTAACCAATCAGAGCAACGCCTTCACGGACGTTTTCCAACAACGTGATGGAAATCTCGCATTGTGTGGATATGCAACTTGGGTCGATTCACTTCGCTCTCAGATGATATGGCTAATGGTAGCCGATCCCGATGGCCAACGGCTCTTCGAATCGACCTACAGACCTGAGGAAGGTGAACGTCAGTACTGGCCTTGGAGTCTTATCCAATGCGACGATGGCGGTTGGGCAATTGCCGGACAAGGCGGACTATTGGGAGATATTGGCCGATTTCATGTCATCAAGGTCGATAGTGATCGCAACTTGTCGTGGAGCCAATACTATTCCGAACAGTCTGGACGTTGTTATGCCATCATTGAAACCAAGTCTGGTAATCTTCTCGTTTGCGGCGACAACTCCGACAGGGATGGCGGTGTTGGCTACTACGCCATGCTTCGCCAGGACGATGGCGAGGTGATCTGGGACCAAACTTATAGGACTCGCGTGACATCGATTCGTGAAGAAGAAGGTGGCTATCTCATGTGCGGAGGTCCTTGGCTGTTCAAGGTTGATGAGGAAGGCGATCAAGTTTGGGAGCGAGAGTATCAAGGCTCTTTCTGGGCGATTGTAAGGTATCCTGAAGGTGGTTATGTATTGAGCGGTGGGATGAGCATGGATGGAGGACGATATATCACGCCGATGCTGGTGCGAATCAACGCTGATCTGAATCTGGAGTGGCAGCATACATATGAACAGTTGTTTCCACAGAATGGAATTACTATTGCTCACGCGCTGACTTTGGCTGAAGACGGCGGCATATTCACTGTTCGCTATTGGTCACCGTGGATCCTGCGCACTAACCCGGCCGGTGAGACTTCCTGGCTCCGTTGGGATCGACATGGAACGCCGCCCCGGGCTCAAGGGACTTATTCGTCTGTAATACTATCGGATGATGGCGCAGCATTGGTGTCTGGTGGCGCCGTAGATGACTCCAATCGGGTAAGCGGTGTGATAATCAAGATCACTCCGGATCACTCCCCACCCCGAATTATTGACTGGCAGCCAAGACGGAATCCTCTGACGGTACTCTCAGGAAGCGAGTTAGCATTTATGGTTCGCGCTATCGATGCTCAAGGTGATTCGATTCGCTATTCATGGTTGCGCAATGGAGATTTCATTCGAGCGGACTCCTCGGTTACTATTGACTTTCCAAATCGCGGTCAAGATACCATCATTTGTATCGTTTCAGATGGTGAATTGAGGACGTCGAGGGCTTGGCTCGTCCATGTCCGCGACCTGCTCATCGCCTCCCACACCCCCGACACCCTATCCCTCTCCGTCCAGCGTAACAGCGAGATTGACTTCTCCCTCGACTCCGTCGCCTATATTGGGGACTTGGAGAACCTGCGGTATGAGTGGATGATTTACGACTCCGCGGCGGTGAGGTGGGAGGAAGTGGCAGGGGATGACCGGATTGGAATCCGGTCCTACGTGTTCGACCGGGCCGGCGGCTAT
>VGIQ01000205.1 GCA_016867835.1 Calditrichota bacterium
GGCACGCATCAGTTCAGATTCTTCACTTCGTTCAGAATGACATCGGGAGGCGGAGTGACATCGGGAGGCGGGATGCCATCGGGAGTCTATTTCCTCCGCTTTCAGTCCGGCTCCCACATCCGCACCGTCAAAGCCGTTTTGATGCAATAGTCCTAAAATTGCTCGAGAAACCGCAGGTCGCTCTCATAGAAGAGCCGGATATCATCGACGCCATACCGGAAAATCGCGATCCGCTCCAGCCCCATCCCAAAAGCCCAACCGGTATAGACCTCCGGGTCGATCCCGCACTCCGCCAGCACCTTCGGGTGCACCATTCCGGCCCCCGCCATCTCGATCCAGCCCGACTGCTTGCAAATCCGGCAGCCCCTCCCGCTGCAGAAGAAACAACTGACATCGACCTCCGCTCCCGGCTCAACGAACGGAAAGAACGACGGCCTCAGTCGAATGTTAACATTCGCACCGAACAGCGCGCGGTAGAAGGCGAGCACCGTCCCCTTCAAATCGGCGAAATCGACGCCTTCATCGACATAAAGCCCTTCCACTTGCATAAAGACTGGCGAATGGGTCGCATCCGGCTTGTCATTGCGATACGTACGGCCCGGCGCGATGATCCGGATCGGCGGCTTCTGCCGCTTCATCACCCGAATCTGCACCGGCGAAGTGTGCGTCCGCAGCAAGTATCGCCCCTCGGTCGGATGCGGAGGCAGGTCGAGATAGAAGGTGTCGGTCAGCCCGCGCGACGGATGGTCGGGCGGCGAATTGAGCGCGTCGAAGTTGTAGTATTCGGTCTCCACATCCGGCCCGTCTTCAACCGCAAAGCCGAGCCCATGGAAGATGTCGATCACCTCCTCCATCACCAGCGTCAAGGGGTGAAGCCCGCCGCGGTAGTCGGACAGTCCCGGCAGCGTCAGATCGACACGCGCTTCCTCGACCGGCTGGGCAAACCGCGTCGTTAGGTCCTTGATTCGGGCAGCTACCTCCTGTTTCAGTTCGTTGAGCGCGGCGCCGAACGCCTTCCGGTCCTCTGGCGGAATCTCATTCATCCGGTCGAATTGCGTCGAAATCAAACCCTTACGTCCAAGCCAGGCGATCTTGAGCGTCTCCACCCCCGAAGCATCGGCAATAGCCGTCGCATCGGTTTCAAACTGCGCCTTCAAAGGGCTGAGGTCGATCATCAGAACATCCCCGGCAATCCGCCGGTCGCCTTCGACATCAACGCTTCAGCACGCTTCGCAGCCTCCCCGTGCGCCTGATTGACCGCGGCCAGAATCAGGTCCTCGAGGGTCTCGACATCACTCGGATCGACCGCCGCCGGATCGATCTTTATCGTCAAGAGGTCGTGCTTGCCATTGACCTTGGCAACCACCGCGCCGCCGCCAGCCGAGCCTTCGGCTTCAAGCAACGCAATCTCCTCTTGGGCGCGCGCAATGTTCGCCTGCGCTTTCTGCGCCTCTTTAAGGAGTTTCTGCATGTTGCCCATCCCTCCCATCCCGCCTCCGAATCCACCTTTCAAGTGAATATCTCCCTGTTTAGTTCTCTTCTGTTTCCTGTGCAATAAAGAGTGCCATTTTATGGTACATATCATGCTGAACCAAGTGAAGCATCTCGTCCTGAAGAAAAGCATCCCAAACGAGATCCTTCACTTCGTTCAGAATGACAATATTGGATGCTCCTTTTAGCATTAATCAGTGCAGAAAAGAGCCGCCTTGGAGGGCGGACATTCCTGTCCGCCCTTGCAATATCGGGCTTCAACTCAGGGCGGACAGGAATGTCCGCCCCCCAAGAACGGCAACAATAACATGCACCCATTAATAAGGACAGGCAGGAAAGCCTGCCCTACTGGACGATACCGCAATAGAATGCATAGCCTAATAGCATGAACTTCACGCAATGTGCAAAAATAATAGTCCTTTAGTCCTTACTATCGAAGCAAGAGCGCCTTCGCAAGCGCACTTTGCGACTTGCCGGAAGACGTTCGGTATAGGACCGATACGATATAGATTCCAGTCGGAAGTTCTGCAGTATCAATAACGAATGAGACCTCGTCCTGCTGCCGGAAGGAGATGGATCTGTCTGATACCATTCGACCTGCTATATCCATAAGACGCACCCGGCACTCGCCAGTTTGAATTTCCCTAATTCGGACATTTAACACTGCATTGAAGGGGTTGGGATGCAACGACAGATTGATCACTTTTGGGTAAGTC
>VGIQ01000206.1 GCA_016867835.1 Calditrichota bacterium
AAGGTCGGCAAAGGCCGAGGTCCTTCCGTACGTCGTCCGGCAGGTTTCAGAGTGCACCTGACATCGGGTATGCCGTTGTCAGCAGGCAGCAGTCAGTCTTTTGCGGCCGTACAGGATTTTCCGTCGAACGGCTCTTGATGGCCGGGTCAAGCCAAGGCCAAGTATAAGTCGGTCGCCGTAAAGCTGCCGTTGGAATTTCGCTTCCCTGAAACACCCCCTGCGCACTAAGCCTTACGTCGCGATCTACGTTTCCTCCCCCTCAAGGAAACGTGCCACATCTCCTTGGCATACCGCGCACTTGCCCGTCAGCAGCACACCTTTGCCCTTCACCGTGCCGGAGAAATTCGTGAATGCCTGTCGGCATGTACTACATGCTCGTCGTTTCCTGACGACACTGGCCGCACCAGACATTCGATAGCAGTACCTTCCGCACCGTCTCCGGAATCGCCTTCCATCGCTTAGCTGCAGGTGCCGTGAATTTCGGCAGGGATTCGATCGTCATTCGGTAACCTGGAAAGGTTGCTCCGATTCTATAGACAACAACAAGAGCCTTCGGTGACTGACGTCACTGAGTGACGCTATGGGCTCTGTTCCAATGCTGAGCTATGATGTCCAACTCAAAACACGCTTTGAACCTCCCATGGCCAATCTCACGACAATCCTGAAGCAGGAAATCACCCGCCTCGCCCGAAAGGAACTCAGGGCAGAAACCGAAGTCCTCAAGAAGGCAGCAAGTCGTTACCGCGCAGACATTGCTGACCTCAAGCGCAAGGTCGCCGGACTTGAACAGCAGTTGGCACGACAGAATAGGGATCTAGCCAAGTATCGAGACACACCAGAATCGCAGTCGGAAGGAAGGTCTGTGCGATTCTCGGCGGCGGGCCTGAAGAAGATGCGGGACAAGAAGGATCTGTCGGCGGCGATCTTGGGCAAACTTCTCGGCGTTACCGCGCAGACCGTCTACAACTGGGAAGCCGGAACAACCCGACCCCGGCCCGAGCAGGTGGCGTCAATCGCGAGTCTCCGCTCGTTGGGTAAGCGGGAGTTGAAGGCGAAGCTTGCCAGCCTTCCCAGCTAATTTCTTCCTGTTGCCGCGCGCGTCAGATTGACCATCGTGCTCGCAATCCAATTATTCATACCTCTCTAGGCTTCCCTGGCGCGACTTCTGCCCTTTCTTCCCCTTCACCGGCATCTGTTCCCTGACCCTATCAATCAGGTCGAACACCGTCATCCCAAGTGTATTGGCAATGACCTCGATAGCATTGAGCGTCGGATTCGCTCGCCCATTCTCGATCCGGCTCAGGTAGGTCTGATAGAAGCCGCACCTCGTATTTCTCACTTACGCCATGGGATACCTAACAGTACGACTACTATTTCGAAGACTTTGATGTGGGAACCCATTTCTTGAAATCGCAATCAGAATTCAACTTTTCAACCGAAGCCTTCTGATCTTGCTCATTCGATCTATACGCCGCAGATAACGCTTTGAGTTGCGCAAAATAGCATGCGTTAGCGTTTGATGAATACACTGTGGGATCGATAGGTTGTTTGCGAGCTTGGCATTTGTTTTGGATCATTAAATTGACATTGATCTCAATTATCACCAAGCGGTTTTGGTTTTCAGTGGCACGAGCTCCTTGTTGAATAGCGCTTTTGTCACTAGTACTTTGGGCTTCCGACATTGCATAGCCAAATATATTTCTATCGATTGCTTCATCTAGTGAAGCACAAGTCTTTTGCCTTTCTTCAATCTGCTTGGAATCCTCAGGCAAACACCCGCCTAGACTAATAATGACAAGTGGAGATAAAAATGCGACTCCTAAGTTGAAATAGTTCATCGAATTATGCTCTCGTCAAAATGAATAACTGCAGTCAGTATGCATGCCCTGATAAACATAACGCAATACTTTTAAAGTAAATCATCTAGAAGCGTCCCAGCGCATCACGATGTATCCCTGTGAAAGCCCCCTGGCCATCTCGGTCACGGGGCTTTCGCCTTGTCGTCTATTTCTTGGAGGTGTTCTTATTCGCCTTCTTGATCGCACCTAGACGCTTCCCAATGCTTCGATTGATCTCTTTGTGTCGCTGCGCGTCTAAAAATACCCAGGGATGCGCGTTGAATTTTACCCAGGGGCTATAGCCGCCTGTCATAGAGGCGGCTGTGGATAAGTGTAGCGTAATTCGT
>VGIQ01000207.1 GCA_016867835.1 Calditrichota bacterium
TTAAGGATGGCTTGTCAAGAGGCCGAGTCGAGGAGGCTGAGATTGGTCGGGGGATAAGAGTCGGGACCGAGGGGCAGAATTCGAAAGGCCGGGAAGAAAAGGGTTAGTCATCGTTCCGCATGGGGAGTCGTCACTTAGAATTACACTGCAGCGATATGAGAATGGTTTTATGCGGTTATCTCGTGTCTCTTGGTGGGCGCTTAGTGCAGGTCTGCTCGATCATTGCGCTTCACCCCGATACTCTAACCACTCCGTCGCCGTCCACGTGGCGGCGGCCTTGCCCTTCAAGCGTTCTACAATGTAGAGCGCCGCATCAATTCCGGCTGTGACCCCTGCCGACGTGACGAGATTGCCGTCCACCACGAACCGCTTGCCTTCGATAACTTTGCAGGTTGGCGCAGCTTTGCGTAAGTCGGTGATTCCCCAATGGTGCGTGGTAGCCTGCATACTATCCAATAGGCCGGTGTTGGCAAGCAGGAACGCTCCATAGCAAACCGAAAATACAATGCCTGATTCGTCTGCCTTCTTCTTCAGCCATGTTCGTCCGGCTTCGTTCACTGAAGAGAGGTCTCCGCCCGGAACAACCAGAATGTCCGCCTTAGGTTCTTCACCAAATGCAAAGTCGGGGCTGATAGTCACCCCGCCCATTGTTTTAATTGGTTCCCTGCTCTCCGCGACGGTCACTACTTGAAATGACTTACTTTGATCTGTTACGATGAAGACTTCGGCAGGTCCAGCGAAATCCATCAGTTCGACGCCTTGGAATAGAAGAATGACTACGGTATGCATCCTGAGCCCCTTGGGTTGAGTTGTAATCAATTACAAGATCACTTGATGAATTGGATGCTCTGCATCGCGATCCCCCGAGCGGACGCCAGTTTCACGAAGTAGCATCCGGAGGGAAACCCATCAGCGCTCCACTCGATGGAATGTACGCCTGTGGAGTAACTCCCGTCCGCGATCAGCGATACCTCTCGCCCGGCAAGGTCAAATGCAGCCAGCCTGATCTTCGCCGCTCCGGGTAGAGTGAACTGAACTCTCGCCGTAGAATTGAAGGGATTGGGGAAGCAGTTTAGAGTGATAAACTGCGGGATTGGCTTGTTCTGATCCTCGGGCGCAGACAATTCCTCGCAGAACTCTTTCAGCAGGTTGGTATATGTGTAGGGTTCGTCCTCCGAAAGAAGACTGCCGGGATAAGGATACCAGCTCATCAGCGGCAAGTTATCGGGATTGCCGCCCGCCTCAGTGAAACGCTGGTAGCTCGCCATTGTCCCGGCGAAGAATACCGAATCACCCATGTTACCGCCAGCCTCGTCGTTAAGGATGAGACCAAACCGCATCCCGTGATCCTGAACCCACTGTTGCAGTCTCACCAACTTCGGCCAGGAGTTCAGTCGCCTTGTCTGATTGTAGTTGTAGGGGCTGTCGGCGTGGAATGCTTCGAGTGAGAGCCCCCGGGCGCTCAGAGTATCAAGGACGACCTGCAGAATTTCCAATAGGTCGCCGCGATCCTGCCCCGGGTTGCTCGGGTATTGTTCGATGTGGTACCAAGGAACCGGCTCGATCAGCACGAACTGCAAATCGGGATGGACGGCGAGAACCGCTTCCATATAGTCGGCGAGCTCGCTTGCGGACTGGGAAGGATCGAAGGCGCAGATTGTGTCGCCGCCGGACGCGAGCGTGTAACCGACCGGCGAGTCCATATGGAGGTAGGTTACTTCACCGCCAGCGTTGTAGATATGCTGGATCTTGGCAAGCTCATCCCGCGCCGTCAATTCACCGACCTGATCGACGTCAGCGCCGTGCAGGTTATGCGACCTGAGGCCGCCGACTTCCAGCGCTAATTGGATTCCAGTCCTCTGAATGAACGGCACAATGCGCCGCTCGAGGCTGTCGCGCCTGCCTCCAAGCCAATTCTCATGGGTTGAGAGGACGTTTACCTGCGAGCGACCGGTCGCCCAATCGGCGTTCTCATCGAAGAGTTGGATGAAGTCTTCGGCTGAGTTGTTGGGGCTGAACCAGATCTGCTTCTCCTGTGCAATGGCGTCGGTCGTAACGACCGAAACCATCAGTGCGAGGGAAAGCGCGAGAGTGGAAATCAGTCTGGTTTGCATTCTCTTCTCTTTAATGGATGCCGTTCGTCGGCGCTGACAGTGAAGAACTTTAGGGAGGGAAGACA
>VGIQ01000208.1 GCA_016867835.1 Calditrichota bacterium
TTCTACTCACGGGCGGTGAATGACCTCACCTTCCTTCATCTTCACCTGCAGTCGCCGCACCGGCCAGGTCTCCTCGATGAGCGGCTGCCGGCCATCATAGGGATAGTCCTTCCGGAGCGGGTGGCCCTTGAACTCCTCATACATCAGGATCCGTTTCAGGTTCGGATGCCCGGAAAAGCGGATCCCGTAGAGGTCCCAGACTTCGCGTTCAAACCAGTCGGCAATCGGCCAAAGGCTCGTTAGCGTCGGAACCGGCGCACCCTCATCCACCATCGCTTTCACCCGCAAGCGATGGTTATGTTCCGTAGAATAAAAATGATAGACAACGTCGAAGCGGGGCGATCGCTTCCCGAGCCAGTCCACGGCCGTCAAGTCCATCAGCATATCGAACCGGAAGTCCGCCTGGCTCTTGAGTGCTGAGGCAAGGTTGGCAACTCGCGAAGGCGCAACCTCAGCGACGGCGTGGCCCTTATCGATTCTACAGACGAGACCCAAATCCGACAGATCGGTTACCAGCCTCGAGATCAGTTCCTCAGCCGACATTGGACAACTCCACCAAGGGATGCTTTTGCTCCTGGATCTTCTGCTGCAACTTCATCAGCCCGTCGAGCACCATTTCGGGGCGCGGCGGGCAGCCCGGGATATAGATGTCCACGGGGACAATCCGGTCTATTCCCTGGAGCGTCGCGTAGTTGTCGTATGGCCCTCCCACCGAAGCACAGGCACCAAACGCGATCACCCACTTCGGCTCGGCCATTTGGTCGTAGATGCGGCGGAGAATCGGCGCGATCTTCTGAGACACTGTCCCTACTACGATCAAGACGTCCGCCTGACGCGGACTGAACCGGGGCAAGCCGGCCCCGAACCGGTCGATGTCGTAGTGCGACGACGCTACCGACATATACTCCATCCCGCAACAGGCGGTCACGAAGGGATACATGAAGATCGAATACTTGCGCGCCCAGCCAAGCGCCCGGTCGATGGCATTCGTCGCGACCATCCCCGGCATCAGGGTGTCGTCTATCGCCACTGCAAGACTCCCCTCTTTATGATGAAATACCACCCGGCCAGAAGGATCAGCAGGAAGACCCCCATCTCGACCAGTCCGAACAGGCCGAGGGCTTTGAAGTTGACCGCCCAAGGGTAAAGGAAGGCGATCTCAACGTCAAACACGACGAAGAGGATAGAGACCACATAGAAATGGATCGGAAAGCCCTCCCTGGTAGTGCCGGGCGTCGGCAGATTGCCCGTTTCAAAGGGGAGTTCCTTGGCGGGATTCGTCCGCCGCGGCCCCAGGAGTCGGGTAAGGAGTATGATGATCGCGGTCAAACCGACTGCCGCAATCATCAGGAAGAGAACACCGGTGTAATTAGACACGGATGAGTATGACGATGTTGTGAAACTGACTATGGACTGAGTGGACCGTATTGAAAGTATGGACTCTATCGACTCCCCTAACCAATCAATCTACAAACGAACCTGCTCCAATTCAATATCTCTCTTCCTACAATCCTTCTTCTACCGGGCATCAGAGCAATCCAAACTTCTTCATCTTGTAGCGCAACGAATCTCGAGTGATGCCGAGCATCCTGGCGGCACGGGTCTGGTTTTGCCCGGACTTATCGAGCGCCTTCAGGACCAGTTCGTGCTCCACTGCTTCCATCGAAAGCCCTTCCGCCGGTATCTCAATCCCCAGGTTCTGATTCAGCACCGGGCTGGACACCTCGGCAAGCCCGCCCGACATCTGCCGCAAGTCAAGCGGCAGGTGTCCAGTCCGAATCGTCTCGTCGTTCTCAAGGATGACAATCCGCTCAATCACATTGCGCAATTCGCGAATATTGCCGGGCCAGTCGTAATCGGTCAGGATCCGCTTCACATCCGGCGTAAGTCCGGCAAAACGTTTGTGAAAGTCTTCGTTAAACCTACGGATGAAGAACTCGGCGATGGGAACGATGTCTTCCCGACGCTCTCTCAGCGGGGGAATGTGGATCGGTATCAGTTCGAGCCTGTAGAAGAGGTCGCGCCGGAACATC
>VGIQ01000209.1 GCA_016867835.1 Calditrichota bacterium
GCTTGTCGGGGAAAAATTGAGTATATTTGGGAGCCCTTGATTGGCGGAGACTTCCCTCTGGCATCCATCCTCGCACGTCTCTGCCGCACTACTCGCGTCATCGCGCTCCTTCCCGTTCACTCTGAGGGGAGGGTTTCAGCGCATCCTATGGGCTCCGGTTCCGACCTGTTATTTGCCCGCTAACTCCAACCTTTTAGGTAGTAGAGATGAAACGCACCGCGACCGTTTCAGTCCTCTCCGCACTTGGACTGCTCCTGTCATCAGGACTGGCCCTTGCGCAGGGTCATTTTGAGTTCACCCCTACGGAGGGCGCAACTCACACCCTCTTTATATCCGACGCCACAATAGACGGCGCCGCACTCGAGAACGGCGACGAGATCGCTGTCTTCAATGCCGGCGGGACGATCGGCGGGGTGATAATCGTCGAAGGCGGCGCTCCGCACGTTTTCGACGCCTATGCCGATGACGGCCAAGCACCCGGCTTTCAGGACGGACAGGCGATCCTGTTTCGCATTTACGATGCCGATGCCGAGACCGAACTGGACGCCAATTCGATGCCGTTGACGATCAACTTCGAGGCCAACGGCTTCTCGAACGTCATCCTCGTCGCTCAGCACAATCCCGTCCCGGCAATTCACTTCTCGGACCGCGACGGCAACGACTTCGGCGAGGTTGCGATCGGCAGCAGTTCGGCTTGGTTCACAACCATCACCAATCTCGGCTTTGCCGATCTGACTCTCGAATCGGTCACCGTCGGAGCCGGATTCACGCACAATTTCGGCGAAAATCAGGTCGTGCTCGCTCCGCTCGATCAAGTCGCGATCGAGGTGACGTTTTCGCCTGCGGAAGCCGTCGAATACTCCGTCGATTTGACGTTTAACTCGGACGATCCGGACGACGATCCGGTGGTGATGCAACTTATGGGCGTCGGCGTCGCGGCCGGCGCTCCCGACATTTCTCTATCTGACGACGCTCTCGCATTCGGCGAGGTGGTAATTGGGGCAAGCGGGCAACTCACCTTCACCATCAGCAACCTTGGATCGGCCGACCTGCATATCGAGTCTATCGAAGACGACCACGCCTACGCGGCGCTCTTTACCACCGACTTCGACAATGAAGCCGGTGCCACCCTGTCGCCCAACGCGTCGCTCGATGTGACGGTCAACTTCACCCCCGACGAGGCTGGCGAATTTGCCGCGGCGCTAACGATCGTGTCCGACTCGCCCGGCGAGGAAGAGGTCAACGTGTCGCTCACCGGCACCGGAGTCCAGGGCACACATTTCACCTTCACCGAGTCCTTCCGGACCCATACGCTGCTCGTAACCGAAGCTCTCCTCGACGGCACCTCGCTCGGCATCGGCGACGAAATCGGCGTCTTCACCCCGAATGATCTCTGCGCCGGCGGCATAGTGCTCGAAGCCGATCAGCCTCCCGTCGGGCTAAACGCCTACGGCGACGACCCCGAAAGCGGCGAAGTCGAAGGTTTCACCGCCGGTCAGGCTTTTGCCTTCCGCGTTTGGGATAACTCGGCCGAACAGGAATACCCCGCCGTCGCGCTCTACGACGACGGCCCGCAAGCCTGGCAACTGAACGGCTTCACCCAGATTCGCTTGAATGCTCAGACCGAAGCGGCGCCGGAGATCGAGATCGCCGAGGGCGACCTTATGCACGACTTCGGCGAAGTGGCCGTCGGTGGTGCGAGCAACTGGTCGTTCACCATCCGCAACATCGGCGGCGCGACGCTGATGATTCACTCGATCACCTCGAGCGACGAAGCCTTTGCTGTTGACTTCGGCGAGCACGTCGAAATCGCCCCCAACGAGCAGGTTGTAGTACCGGTGACGTTCTCGCCTGCGGAGGCGCGGGACTACGCCGGAACTTTGACTGTGTCGTCCGACGATGGGAATGAATCTGAAATAGTGATCGACCTCACCGGTGCGGGCACGGAGGTGATCGAGCCGGAGATCGTCGTCGAGCCGTTGGATATCGACTTCGGT
>VGIQ01000210.1 GCA_016867835.1 Calditrichota bacterium
TGGTCAGGGTCTGGGAAATGAGGATGTTTGCTGCCCCCGAGTCGGTCTTGATGATCTGTCCGATGATCAATTCCGTCTCAGTCGATACGGGGGTGCGCTCGGTGAAGTAGGCACTTCCGAGCGCCCCAGTCGTATCAGCAACCGTGAACCCCGTAGGTACCCCGGCCTTATCTAGGCCTGGGAACTTAAGTCCGGTGCTCTTTGCATTCTCAACGGAGGCACGTGCTTTCGTCGTAGCAGGAGCAGGTGTGGTTGCTTCTTCATTTACAGCAGCTGTGGTTGCTTCGGCCGAAGCCGATGGGGATACCTCAGGTGCTGATTCCGAGCCCTCAGTTACGAGAGCCGGAATTCCAGTGTTGGTGGGCATCGAGTTGAAGCCAAGGAAGGCGAAAAGAACCAGGATGAGCGATAGCGCAACCTTCGAGGACTTCTTGGAAAGTTGGGATGCCTTCTTATATGTAGTCGAGAGCATGTCTAGGGCGGTTAGGCCACGAGCCTCATCGATTATGAGTTCGGAGAGAACTTTGCGGAGTGATGAGCGGGCACGAGAGACTGTGTGGCGAACTGCAGATTCCTTTATGCCAAGTTCACGGGCGATCTCTTCGGTAGAACGGCCTTCCATCTCCCACATAACCAGCGCAGCGCGCTCGGCTGGGGAGAGCATTGCTAGAGCCTGGCGGACGATCGCGGCATCATCGGCAGCGGCAATCACATCGGAGTGGTCCTTATTTTCTTGCCAGGTTGATTCGACCTCGGCGGTTGCAACATCTAGAACGACGAGGTTCGGACGGCGACCCTCGAGGCGGAAGATGTCGATGCAGAGGTTTTCGATCGTGCGGTGCATGTATGAGAGCGCATGATCAGCGGATTCCAGCTCAGGGGCGGCGAGCATGACCTTGATCAGTGCATCTTGGATTACTTCCTCCGCACGAGCGGAGTCCTTCAGGATTCGAGAGGCGTGGGCGAGAAGTTCGCTGCGGTGCTCAGTGTAAAAAGCACCCAACTCCGCGACCGTCCAGACCTTCAGACCTGCGGAGTCAGCTTTCTTGCGTAATGCCACTTTTATGGAGCCCCTGTTTGTATACCGGTTTGGTGCTTATTTATACTGCAGAGTCGACCGTCGCCGCCTCTACCCACTTCTACGAATATGGTGTGAAATTGTCGCGGAGAGCGGACAAAACGGACATTCTTGTCAAGGGACCAACTTTGATAACTCCGGGGTAAGAGGATCTAGCTCCTTCATCCTGTTCAGCGCCCGCGCCCTATCCGCTTGACTCGTCGAAGTTATGTAAAGCAGCTGCCATGCATAAAAGTCGTCCGGGTTTCGCCTTGTGAGTTCATTGAGAATGCGGATTGAAAACTGCTTCATTGAGTTGTCGTTAAATATTCTCACAGCAGTTTTCATTAATTCTGGATCAGAATTTTTATCCAAAACTGCGACGAGAAGGGCCTGTCCATCGCCACGCGCAATCGCCCTGTAGACATCTGCATCACCTTGATACACCCCAACAGCCGAGTTCGCGGCAAAGAGTAAAGGGATGACCGACAGCGCAACAATCAATCGGTGAATTGTTGCTTTGTGCTTGAAATTCGTCTGTCTAGATGACTTCAAGCCCGTCTTTTGTTTACTCTGGGATGACGAAGGCGCGCGACTTTGCCTTGAGTTGGCCTCCTTATTTCTTTCTCTTTGTAGCCCCAGCAGGAATGCTCCGGAGAGAAAATGCCAGACTGCTAGCGTCAGGCTTACGGGATTCACGAGTGACTGCAAGGTCATTCCAAGCCAGACCATACCTAGAGGCACTGAAAGTCCCCAATCCGGATCATCTACTTTTGAAAGAAATAATTGGATTACCAAGGACCTAAAGACAAGGAAAAGAAATAGAAAATAAAAAGCCATTACAAGAATTCCCG
>VGIQ01000211.1 GCA_016867835.1 Calditrichota bacterium
AAATAGTCGTGTCTGAAGAAGGAGCGGGAAATGCTGAATGAGTTGAGAGATGATGTGCCCCGCCCGCAATTCTTTTGGACACGAAATTGGGGTAAATAGTCGTGTCTGAAGAAGGAGCGGGAAATGCTGAATGAGTTGAGAGATGATGGGGTTGCGCAGGGGGCGCTGGAAGGAGCGCGTAGCGCGACTGTAAGCGCGCCCTGCGCGGCGGCCGAGGTCAAGCGCTGGTCGGCAGGCCGGAAGAAGCAAGTCGTTCTGCGCCTGCTGCGCGGCGAATCGGTGGATGCCATTTCACGCGAGTTGGCGGTGCCGATATACCGGCTGGAGGAATGGCGCGACCGCGCCCTGGCCGGCATGGATACCGGACTCAAGGAACGCGAGAACGATCCGGTCGAGAAGCAGCTCGATGATGCCAACCGACGCATCGGCGAACTGGTGATGGAAGTCGAAATCCTTCACAAGGAAAGGCAGGCGAAGCGCCCTTTGGTCGGCAGGAGGTCGTCACGATGAGCCGCGAGACCTCCGTGGTAACAGGCAAACCCTATGGTCTGGAACGAATCTGCCGGGTGCTGGAGTTTCCTCGCTCGACAATCTACGCCCAACAGGCCAGGGAGACCGCCAAGGTGGTTCCGCTGCATCCGGTACGGCGCGGGCCCAAGCCGAAGGTCTCGGACACCGATCTGCTGGCCGCCATTCGTGCCGACCTGGCGGCTTCACCGTTCGTCGGCGAAGGCCATCGCAAAGTCTGGGCGCGTTTGCGCATCCTGCACAACATCCGCGCCTCCAAGGATCGTGTCTGCCGCCTGATGCGTGAGAATGCCTTGCTGTCGCCCCATCGGGTGCCGCAGGGCAAGCCCTTGCAGCACGACGGGTCGATTCAGACCGCAGCGCCGAATCTGATGTGGGGTACTGACGGCATTCGCATCGAGACTGTCGAGGAAGGTTGGGCCTGGGTGTTCTCGGCCGTCGACCACTTCGATGCCTGCTGCGTCGGCATGCACACCGCGAAGATCGGTAACCGCTTCGCCGCCATGCAGCCGATTGCCCAGGGACTTCATGCCGAATTTGGCGCCACGGGCAAGGATGCCGGCAAGGGACTCAAACTGCGGATGGATCACGGCACGCAGTACACCGCCGATGACTTCCTGAGCCAGATCGAATTCTGGGGCATCGACAAGAGCTTCGCCTTCGTCGCCGAGCCGCAGACCAACGGAGTGGCCGAGCGATTCAACCGGACGCTGAAGGAGCAGGTCATCCACGGCCGCGTCTTCCGCAACGTCAGGGAACTCCATGCCGCCGTCACGGAGTTCAAGGATCGCTACAATCGCCACTGGCGTCTCGAAAAACTGGGCTTCATGTCACCCCTTGAAGCCCGGCAGTCTTATGCCATCCGGAAGGTCGCATGAACTGCAAATCAGTGTCCAATCAACTGCGGGCGGTACAGCCAGTGCAGTCTATTCCAAGCGCAAAGAAGTGGAAATCAGCACTATTTGCGGCTCAGCTTCTTCTGTTATCGGTTCTTTTTGGACTGCTGGCTTATCAATTGCACAGCTATGGGCCGACCATCGGCGACCCCGATCCTGATGGCTATGTCTCGTATGCTTATGGACTGACAGAGACAGGGACTATCCAACCGCATAGGCGCCTGCCTGGTTATCCGTTGATTATGGCAACCATAGCGCATGATGAAATTGCCCAGCTTACTCCGATAATACATGAAG
>VGIQ01000212.1 GCA_016867835.1 Calditrichota bacterium
CGACTTCGCCGATCTCCTGAAGATACCGCTCGAGAGACTGGTTGGTCCTGATGTTAACCTTCTTGGCGATCTTGGTCATATTCGTCGAATTTGGTTAGATTGAATCCTTATATTATACGATTACGATAGTCAAGAGGCAAGGTTTGTCCGGCTTTCCAGGATTTATAGAAGCGGCCGATTTCACGCTGCGCTCGCTTACCGCATTACTTGCGGTCATCAACCCGCTCGAAGTGCTGCCGGTTTTCATTGCGGTTACTGCGACCCAGTCGGCAATTCAGCGCCGCCGGACGGCGCGGCTGGCGACTGTCTATGCGTTCGTCCTCTTGCTCGTATTCATATTGATGGGGCACCTGATTCTGCGCCTCTTCAGCATATCGATAGACGCTTTTCGGGTCGCTGGCGGCATCCTGATGCTGATGATAGGCCTTGAGATGGTCCACTCCCGATTCTCTGCGGTGGCGCATCCTACCGTCAGGGAATATGCCGAGGCAGTCAAAGCGGAGGATGTCGCCCTAATGCCTTTGGCGACGCCGATGCTCTCAGGTCCGGGAGCCATAACCACAGCGCTGGTGATGGTCGGCGATGGCTTCAGCCTTTGGCGAATCCTGCTCTCCATCGGGATTGCACTCTTTGTCCTGGGATTAACTTACATTCTCCTGATCGCGGCTGAGACCGTCCACAAGCGTATAGGCGCCAATGGCATCGGGTTGTTGACGAGGATGATGGGGCTTTTGCTGATCGCCTATGCCGTTCAGATGGGCTTTCAGGGCGCGAAGGGATTGCTGCGGTAGAGAAAAAGAGGGCAGGACAAGCCTGCCCTCGGGAAAGACTATTCGACCGGTTGGTCAGTTCTTCGACATCGAAGGGATGATGCCGGCGATGCCAAGTATGTCGTCGCGTAGTTTCACCAGCGCGGTCGCGGGATCGTTAAGGTAATCGTCGCGCGTCAGGACGATGTTGCGAGGCTCGCGCGAACCGGTCATATAGTGGTAATGGCTGAGCGGCTTCAGCCCGGCGCGGCGAACGATGTCGTTGCGACTCTCCTTGCCCGACTGCAGCGCCTTCTGCCAGAGGAGTTCCGAAGCGTAATATAGACCTTCCACCCGGCGGCGGACTGTGTCCTGATTCAACTTCTCGATGGGGAGCAGGACGGTGAACTTGTCGAACAGTTCGTCGGCGTTTCTGCTGCCGCTGCCAGCCGTATAGGTTTCGATCAAAGTGTTGATCTGATTGACCATATCGCCGGTCAAGTAACGAAACTCGTAGTCACGCATAAGAGGCTCCGGTTTGGAAAGGGGTAGGTGTATCTGTCACCTTGTCGCAGTCGAATAGAAATATAATATCTTCCATGCCGTCTGTCAACACCGAATTGTCCAATGACGGCATATAAGGACTCACTTGACAGGCGCCGGTCGTAGTGCTTAAATTAAGTGATCATTGCCTGTGGGGATAAGGCAGGTCCTGGTAAGGCTGACTGTCGAAGTTCGACAGCAGTTAACTTTGTTCGTTAACGCCCAAGTAAGAGGGGATTCGATGAGGTTTCGCGCAGTATTGTCCGGACTTGGTGCCGGGATCTTGATTACCTCAGCCGTTATGGCCGCTCGGGGTCCGGTTGCCAACACCCGCGCACCGATTAATTTCGCCACCGAACAGGCTGCCCCGTGGCGCGCGGCCGGTGCCGATGAAGACAGCGTGGTGATCACGTGGGGCT
>VGIQ01000213.1 GCA_016867835.1 Calditrichota bacterium
GTTTGGTCGGAAAGCGCCGGTCTGGCTCGACGAGTATTATGACCATATCATCAGGAATGAGGCTGATTTAGTGGAGAAGTTAGGGTACACATTGACGAATCCGCAACGAAGATGGCCAGCCTTGGAATCTTATAAATGGGTTTGGAGTTTATTTGGCTCCGCGTAGGTCGGACCGCTGAGTCCGACCTACTGAACTTGTCGGGCTCGGCGGCCCAACCTACTGAACTTGTCGGGCTCAGCGGCCCGACCTACTGAACTTGTCGGGCTCAGCGGCCCGACCTACGCGAAAGGGAAGTCGGGCTCAGCGGCCCGACCTACGCGAACCGAACGTGATTAGTGCGACACGCAAACAACACACTTTCCACATACAATGACCAAAAAAATCACCACCGTCTCCGTTGACGTCGGGGTCGCGGAGCAGATCTACTGGGTCGAAGTGATCCGGGGTCTCTGGATCACCAACCGCCACTTCTGGGCGAATATGGCTTTCCACACGCTCAAGATGTTCGGCGTCAAGCCGCAGGGCGAGGGAGCCTCTGCGACCTACCAGTATCCCGAAGAGAAACGCCCCGTCCACCCCCGCTGGCGAGGCAGACACCGGCTGACCGTCAAGCAGAACGGCGCGATGCGCTGCACCGCCTGTATGCTCTGCGAAACCGTCTGCCCCTGCGACTGCATCCATATCACCCCCGGCGAATCGCCCGACCCCAAGGTCGAGAAATTCCCCGAGCGGTTCGACATCGACATCCTCCGCTGCTGCTTCTGCGGGCTCTGCGCCGAAGCCTGTCCGGTGGACGCGATCCGTATGGATGTGCAGGACTTCAACCTCGCCGCGTATTCGCGCGACGTCATCTACACCAAGGAATTCCTGATGGGCGTCGATAAGAAACGCCCGTGGGAAACTATCGTTCTGGTGGACGACGAGGAGCGCGCCAATGCCGCGTAGGCGAGGATTTCGCCGCGAAGGAGACGAAGGATACAAAGATTTGAATACATTGAACCTTTGTATCCTCCCTGCACTTTGCGGTAAATCGCTCGGAGCCGCCGGTGCTGCTTAAGATTACCCCTTACGGGACGCCGCTCCTGAGGAGGCAATCGGCGCGGATCGATCCAATCACGCCTGAGATCAGGCAGCTCGCCGCCGATATGATCGACACGATGCGCGCCGCGAACGGGCTCGGGCTTGCCGCTCCGCAGGTCGGCCGGTCGCTCCAGATGTTTGTGATGGACTGGGCGGTGCTGGAGGAGGGGCGCAGCGACGGCGTCGCCTATCTTAACCCGGAAATCCTCGACAAGGCGGGGAACAACGTCTCGAAGCAGGAGGGATGTCTCTCGGTGCCGAAAGTCTTCGCCGACATCATCCGCCCCGACAAAGTCCGCGTCCGCTACCAGACCGACAAAGGCGAGACCGTCGAAGAGACGCTGACTGGCCTCCCCGCGCGGGTTTTTCAGCACGAATTCGATCACCTGCAGGGAGTGCTCTTCATCGACCGCGTCACCGCCGACGTGAGGAAGCAGCTGAAGCCGGGCTTGCAGGCGATCCTGACCGGCGAGGTGAAGCCGTTCGATCCGGAACACCCGGATGAGGAGTTGATGGAAAAGGAGGAAAGATGACAGAACTTCA
>VGIQ01000214.1 GCA_016867835.1 Calditrichota bacterium
TAACGCCGTCGTCATAGATGCGGAAGTTCTGAGCCGCGTAGCCGCCAACCCAGAGGTTATGGCCGTCGTGCGCGACGCAGGAGTAGGGTTGATCCGCTCCCGGGAAGACCTGGAATCCCTGAACCCGCCCGGTGCACTGCCAGTTGGCTTCATTCACGGCGATCTGGTTCACCTGCATATTGTTGTAGCTGGTCATCCAGAGTTTGCCGTCCGGGTGCTTCGGAACCCAATCAATACCGTAGGCAACGATGTTGTTATGGTATTGAATGTGGTTGCTGATCGTGCCGATCCGCTGGCCGAGCGTGTTGTCTTGATTAAGCGGATAGACGTGAATCGGCTGGTTCGCTTCGGAAGTCTGAATGAAGAGGCGATTCTCTTCGATGTCCGCCGCGAGACCGTAAACGCCCGCCGGCGCGTTGATCGCGCCGATGCCTTGACCCTGCGCGTTGAAGCGCTGGATCTGGGCGTTGCCGAGAGTGCTGGTCCAGTAGAGGCCGTTGATCCACGCCCCGTCCATACAGTTGCCGGGGTTGATCTGAATGACCTGCTGGAAGTTCTGGTAGTTGTTGTCGTGGGTGTAAGCCCGGGCAGCGGCGTTGGTGTAGGAAGTAATCCACATCCGCTCGTTGTCCCAGTCCCAACCTGCGGGGCTCTTGTATTGGTTCGCCGCCCAGCCGTTCGGAACGAACTGGCCGAGTAGCTGACCCGGATTGTCGCGACGGGCGACGGGGCCTGCAAGGCTCCGGATGTCGCGGCCATTGTCGTCGCGGCCCGGTTCGGCGATGATCTCGGTCTCGATGGCGAAGCGGAGCGGAGCGCCGCCGTCGTTCGTTACCGTGATCTCGTGATCGGCCGAGCCGCCGGTGAAGAGTTCATCTTCGATGGCGCCCGGATCGATGCCGAAGATCGGGGGAGCGCCGGTTGCGCCGAACACTGCGAACTGATATTCGCTCTCGTCCGGGTCGTCCGACCAGATGGTGAAGGTGCCGGCGTGATCGCCGTCGTCTTCAGCGCCGAGCGTCAGGGTGACGCGCTGCGTTTCATCCGGACCGATAACAAACTGATCCGGCGAAGCAGTGAACATCCCGTTGTCGCAATCGAAACCGTCAACCGTCAGGTCGGCGGTGCCGTCGTTCGTCACATTGACGACGATGTCATAGGCGAAGCCGGTGAAGAGGTCCGGATACGCCCGATTCCAGTTGACGACGTCCGGGAAGCCGATGTTGGCAGGCCATGCGACAGTGATGTCGGGAGCGCCGTGAACGAAGAGTGTCACGTTGACCGCGACGTCATCGTCGACCGGGTCGTTCGACATAAAGTGAACGTCGGCTTCATAGTCGCCTTCGATCAGACCGGTCGCATCGAGCGTGAAAATCACGTCCATCGAGGCGCCCGGTTCCAGCGCGCCTTCTTCCGGCTCGACGATCAGCCAGTAGGCTTCGGTTACGCCGTCGTCGTAGATGCGGAAGTTCTGAGCCGCGTAGCCGCCAACCCAGAGGTTATGGCCGTCGTGCGCGACGCAGGAGTAAGGCTGATCCTGTCCCGGGAAGACCTGGAAGTTCCGGACATTAGCCGTAGCCTGCCAGTTCTCCTCATTCACAGCAATCTGGTTGGCGCGC